>NZ_BDBY01000051.1 GCF_001613225.1 Nocardia pseudovaccinii NBRC 100343 | reverse complement strand
AAGGCGGCCCGTACCCGGGCACGGAAACGCCGGAGGCTCGACCTGCGCCAGAGCCGATGCGGGCCAGAGAGCGCGAAGGAGCGGGGATCGAGGATGCCGGGCATGCGCGCGAATCGGTGCGGGGCGGACCGTCTGAGGGCGTGCGGATGTGGGAGGCCCGGCCTGGGGCGGAGCCGATGTGGGCCGGTGGGGTCGGAGGCGCCGGGGTGGCGGCTGGGTCTGCGCGGGAGTCGGTGTGGGGCGGTGGGGCCTTGGGTGCGGGGATGCGAGGCGACGGGTGTGTTCCTGAATCGGCGCGGGTGAGCGGGGCTGTGGGCGGGCCGATGTGGGGCGGCCGGTCTGGAGGCGCGAGGGTGCGGCAGGCTCGATCTGGGGCGGAGCCGATGTGGGCCGGTGGGGTCGAAGCTGCCGGTATGGGCGATGCCGGGGGTGTCCCTGAGCCGACGACGGTCGCCGGGGCTGTGGGCGGGCCGATGCGGGTCGGTGAGGCCGCGGGGCATGGAATGCGTGATGTCGGTGGTATGCGTGATTCGATGTGGGGCGGCTGGTCTGGGGGACAGCCGGGGCGGGGCGATGCGGCCGCGGTCGAGCGGACGCGGGATGTTCGGACCTCGACTGAGTCGACGTGGGTTGGCGAGGGTGTCGCGGAGTCGGGGCGAGATGTTGAGTTGGCGTGGGGAGTCGGGCCGGGGCATGCGGCTGTTGCCATTGCTGCGTTGGTTGCCGTGATCGGGTTGGGGCTGTGGTTGGGGCGGCCAGGGGGCGAAACAAGTTCCGCGGCACCGTCGTCTGGCAGGACTACCCCTGCTGTTCCCGCATCGTTGGTGCCGCCCCAGTCGGCGCAGGCGGCGACGCCGAATGTGGTGATTCCGGGTGTGGGGCAACTGTGCAATCCGGATATCGACGGCGTTAGTACCGCTGCCGACGGAACACTGCTCGCATGTCGAACTGTGGGTGGTGGCAGCGCGAATTGGGTTCCCGCGCAGCCCTTCGGGGAGATACCCGAACAGCAGTCGGAACCCACGATCGTCGGCAATGGAAATCCGCATGTGGACAACTCGGCCAATGGCGACTCGGGCAACGACAAGCCGAACAAGGGCAAGCCCGGCCATGGCGGTCGCGCCAAGCCGGGAAAGTAAGGCAGTGGCGAGCCAGGTAAGTAGAGCAGTGGCGAGTGCGCACCTCGGCAGCTGCGGCAGTCGCGCCGCTCGGTAAGTAGGAATACGTAGGGGAGCTCACACTGTTCGAGGATGGGTGGCGGGGCTAGGGTCGGGGATAGGTTCGGGCGATGCGGTTTCGATCGGGTTGCCGCCCCACTCCGCAATGGCGCGGCCACCTGCCTGGTCCCAGTGATGGAGGTCAGTGATGGGGGAACAGTTCGGGAAGTACCGGCTCGACCGTTTGCTCGGGCGGGGCGGTATGGGGGCGGTATGGCTGGCGCATGACAGCGAAACCGGGCGCACGGTCGCGCTGAAGGTGCTGGCGGAGCAGGTGGCCGCCGATGCGGACTATCGAAAGCGGTTCCAGCGGGAGGCGCGGCTCGGATCGAGTCTGCGACATCCGCATATCGTGCCGATCCACGGTTTCGGGGAACTCGACGGCCGGTTGTACATCGATATGGAGTACATCGATGGCATCGACCTGGCCGAAATGCTGACCAGGGTGGGCACTTTGACACCCACCGCGGCCGTCGACTTCGTGACGCAGGCGGCCTCGGGTCTGGACGCGGCGCATCGAGCCGGGCTGATCCACCGTGACGTCAAACCGTCGAACATCCTGGTCGGCACCGGTGGGCACGCATATCTGATCGACTTCGGCATCGCGCAGAGCCTGGGCCAGACGGCCGTCACCGCCACCGGCATGGCCATCGGCAGCTGGGCCTATATGGCGCCGGAACGTTTCAACGGCACCGTCGACGCCCGCTCCGACGTCTACTCCCTGGCCTGCGTCCTCTACGAATGCCTGACCGGCCGCCGCCCCTACGGCGACACCGACCCGGCCCGTCAGATGCACGGCCACCTGATGACCGACCCGCCCCGCGTGTCAACCGTGAACCCCGCTGTCCCATCGGAATTGGACGCGGTAATCGCCCGCGGCATGGCCAAGGACCAGACCCACCGCTATCCCACCGCCCGCGAATTCGCCGCCGCCGCCTACACAGCCACCGCCTTCGCGCGCCTCCCACACCCCGCACCGCATCGATCGACACCCGACGTGGCCAGCCCCTCGGCCCAGCACTCGACACCCAATGCGCCGACTGCATCCGCTCGGCCACCAGCTGTGCTCTCCGCGCAGCCTCCACTCCCAGATGCGCTGCGGCCACGTGCGTCGCAATCGGCTTCAGCGCAGCCTGCGCACCCGGATGCGCCGCAGTCGCATACGCCGCGGTCGGCACCCCGGCCTCCGCTCTCAGACGCACCACAGCCGCACGTGCCGTTACCGCAGACCCGACGGCCGACAGCAGATGCGCAGCCGACACCCACGCGGGTGGAGACGCACCCGCCTTCTCCGTCGGCAGAATCACCAGCGTCACCCGTCAAGTCGCCGAAGCCACTCGATCCCACCAAGATCCTGCCCGAGCCCGGCCCAACGCCGACACTCGTGGCAACCCGTTTGGCACCGTCACCGGTGAGACCCGCCGCACCGCAGCATTCTCCATGGTCACCGAATCGTCCTGCGGTCCAACCGACGCCGGTCTTCCGCGCAGCGAAACGCGCTGCACCACAACCGAAGCGGGCTCCGCTTGCTCCCCGCTGGTCGGTCTCACAGCGCCGCCCATGGATCGCGTCACCGCCACGCAAGTATCAGCGTCGGCGCCGTAAGTCCTTCCTGTCCAGGCTGGTCGGCGCACTCGTCGTCCTATTCCTGACCCCGTTCATGCTGGCCGCGGGCTGTGCCGCGCTGATCGCCTTCGGCAATACCGGCAGTGGCGGCGGTACGCGCACGGCCGATCCATCGGCTGCGGTACGCGACGGCGATACCGCGCAATCAGCCGAACCGCCAGCGCCGGTGTCCGCGGGTTTGCACAGCCCGGTGCGCGACGGCAAGTTCGAATTCGTGGTCACCTCGGTGGATTCCGGTGTTCCGCGGATCGGATTGCAGAATGCGAGCGGCTCCTACTCCGTGGTCACGGTCGCGGTCCGCAATATCTCCGATGAGCCGAAGTGGTTCCTGCCCGTCGGTCAACGTCTCGTGGACACCCAGGGCCGCGAGGTCGACCACAACGCGATCGCGACCATGTGGCAGACCACCCAGCGCCGCTACGGCTACTCGTTCGAACTCCAGCCGGGCCAATCGGCCACCACCCAGCTGGTCTTCGACGTCGCGCAGGATGCCACCCCGAGTCGGCTCGAACTACACGACTTCATGCTCTCCAACGGCGCCACCGTCGAACTGAACTAGCGCGGCCAGGGACGCATGCACCGCTTGCCGTCCGATCGTCAATGCCTGGTAGAGCAGCGCGGTGTCGCGCGCGGCGCTGTCCACATCCGGGGAGCCGATGGGCGGGTGGATTTGCAGAGCCGCGTCCCCGAGACCCGCCAGGAAGTTGTCCTCGACGGCCTGCTGATGCGGCCGCTGCAGCCAGGCGCGGTACGCCCCCGGTGCCCTCACGCGCAGATAGCTACCCCCGACGACCTGGTGCAGCCGAGGCGCGGGTGGGCGTTTTTCATCGGTGCGCCGGGTGCGCAGCACCAAGGCGTGCGTCGCGCCGTCGCGCACCGCGGTGCGGATCGGCACCGTTTCGGACAGACCGCCGTCGAGGTATTCGGCACCCCCGAGCGGGACCGGCGGACCCGCGAGAATCGGCAGCCCCGCCGAGGCCCGCAGTGCCGTCATCAGCGTGGGTTTGTCGACAATGTGACGGCGCAGATCGACCGCGTGCCCGGTGCGGATATCGGTGCCGATCGGATGAAAGGTGGTGCTATTGGCCAGAATTGCCGGAAAATCCATCGGCTCGATGCCGTCGTAGACCTCGTTCACCAGGTAGTCCAGATCGAAGGCGGGCCGCCCGCGCAGCAGCCGGGCCGGATCGACCGCGCGCCGCATGATCACCGGATCGGTCCAGGCCCGCATGCCCGACAGTGCCCGCCCGCACAAGAACCAGGCGGCGTTGATCGCGCCTGCCGAAGTGCCGTATACGGCATCGAAAACCGCGGCGAGCCCGAGTTCCTCGAGCGCCTGCACCATCCCACTGGAGTAGACGCCGCGGCTGCCACCACCCTCGACGACCAAGGCGAGGCGGTATCCGTCGGCGCGGCTGGCTGATTCACGTCGGCCGCGGATGACCTCCGCGACGGTGGGCACGACGGCAGAGCTGGTCACCGATCCACGATACGACAGAGCGGGCGCGGACGTAGGTGTCCAGCGCCCGCTCCGAGACGGTCTTCGCCAGCTGTTTACTTGATCTCTGCCAGCACGGTGCCCTGAGTGATGGCCGCGCCCGCCTCCACGGACAGTCCGGTGACCACACCGGCCTTGTGCGCGTTGACCGGGTTCTCCATCTTCATGGCCTCGAGCACCACGATCAGATCGCCCGCCTCGACCGACTGGCCCTCTTCGACCGCGACCTTGACCACGGTGCCCTGCATCGGCGCGGTGACCGCGTCACCGGAGGCCGCACCGCCGCCCGCACCGCCGCGCTTGCGCGGCTTGGGCTTCTTGCGGATCACTCCGGCGCCATTGCTGCCCGCGCCCGCGGCGCCGGCGCCGGCGGTGAAGTTGCCCGGCAGCGACACCTCGACCCGACGACCGCCGACCTCGACGACGACCTTCTGTCGCGGCAGATCCTCGTCCTCGTCAGCGGCGGCACCGGCCGGGGTGTACGGCTCGACGGTGTTGACCCACTCGGTCTCGATCCACTTGGTGTAGACGTCGAACTTCTCGCCGTCACCGATGAACGCCGGATCCTCGACGATCGCGCGGTGGAACGGGATGACCGTCGCCAGCCCCTCGACGTGGAATTCGGCCAGCGCGCGCCGGGCCCGCTGCAGCGCCTGCTCCCGGTTCTCGCCGGTGACGATCAGCTTGGCCAGCATCGAGTCGAACTGACCGCCGATCACGCTGCCCTGCACCACACCGGAATCCACGCGCACGCCGGGGCCACTCGGCTCCTCGTACACCGACACCGGACCGGGCGCGGGCAGGAAGCCGCGCCCGGCGTCCTCACCGTTGATCCGGAATTCGAAGGCGTGCCCGCGCGGCGTCGGATCCTCTTTGATCGCCAGCTCGTGGCCCTCGGCGATACGGAACTGCTGACGCACCAGGTCGATTCCGGCGGTCTCCTCGGTGACCGGGTGCTCGACCTGCAGGCGGGTGTTCACCTCGAGGAACGACACGGTGTCGCCCTGCACCAGGTACTCCACGGTGCCCGCACCGTAGTAACCGGCTTCCTTGCAGATTGCCTTGGCCGAAGCGTGGATACGCGCGCGCTGATCATCGGTCAGGAACGGCGCGGGCGCCTCCTCGACCAGCTTCTGGAACCGGCGCTGCAGCGAGCAGTCACGGGTACCGGCAACGACGACATTGCCGTGCTTGTCGGCGATGACCTGTGCCTCGACGTGGCGGGCCTTGTCCAGGTACTGCTCGACGAAGCATTCACCGCGACCGAACGCCGCGGTGGCCTCGCGGACAGCGGAGTCGAACAGCTCCGGAATCTCCTCAATGGTGTGCGCGACCTTCATACCGCGACCGCCACCACCGAAGGCGGCCTTGATCGCGACGGGCACGCCGTACTCCTTGGCGAACTCCACCACCTCGGCCGCGTTCTTGACCGGATCCTTGGTGCCCGCCGCCATCGGCGCCTTCGCACGCTCGGCGATGTGGCGCGCGGTGACCTTGTCACCGAGGTCGCGGATGGACTGCGGGGAGGGTCCGATCCAGATCAGCCCGGCGTCGATGACGGCCTGGGCGAAGTCGGCGTTCTCGGAAAGGAATCCGTAGCCGGGGTGGATGGCGTCGGCGCCGGACTTGGCCGCGGCGTCGAGGATCTTGTCGAAGACGAGGTACGACTCGGCCGAGGTCTGCCCGCCGAGGGCGAACGCCTCGTCGGCGAGTTTCACGAAGGGGGCATCGGCATCCGGCTCCGCGTACACCGCGACACTGCCGATACCGGCATCCTTGGCCGCCCGGATCACGCGAACGGCGATCTCGCCTCGGTTAGCTACGAGTACCTTCGATATCCGCGCGCTGGCATGGCTGGGCACTGAGCCTCCTGTTAGCAATCTTCTTGGTCGCCCCGTGGTCGACATACTTCCGTCTCGGGCGAGTGTAGGCAGTCTGCCAACAACCGCCGCACTCGGATAGCCCTACTCAACAGTAGGTCGCACATCACAATGCGCCTTCGGTTGTGATGCGCCCAGATCACGGCTACCGGGCGCGCGCCTTGCGGGTACCGACCGTCGGTGCGCCACCCGGTTCATACCCCTTGGCAATCGGCATGCGCACCGAGTTGCCCCATTCGGTCCAGGACCCGTCGTAATTGCGCACGTTTTCGAACCCGAGCAGATAGGTCAGCACGAACCAGGTGTGGCTGGACCGCTCGCCGACCCGGCTGTAGACGACCAGATCATCCGCGACCGCCAGCGCGCCATAGATATCGTCCAATTCGGCGCGGGAACGGAAGCGCCCGTCGCTGTGGAAGGCCTCGGTCCACGGAATGTTGGTCGCGGTCGGAATATGTCCGCCGCGCAGCGCCGCGTCCTCGGGATTGGCGGGCGGCTGGATCAGCTCACCGGAGTACTCCTCGGGGGAGCGCACGTCGATCAGCGGCTTGCCGAGGTGGGCGAGCACATCCTCGCGGAACGCCCGCACCGAACTGTCATCGCGCCGGACCGTCGGATATTCGCTGCGCGGCAGGTAGGGCGGGTCGAAGGTGGTGTCGCGCACCTCGGAGATCCACGCGTCCCGTCCGCCGTCGAGCAGTCGCACATCCGGATGCCCGAACAGGGTGAAGACCCAGAACGTATGCGCGGCCTGCGCGTTGCCGCGATCGCCGTAGATCACCACGGTATCGTCGCGCTCGATTCCCTTGGCGCGCATCAATTCGGTGAACCGGACACCGTCGATATAGTCACGCGTAACCGGATCGTTGAGGTCGCCTCGCCAATCGACCTTGGTGGCGCCTGGAACGTGACCGATGTCATAGAGCAGGATGTCCTCATTGGACTCGATGATCTTCAGCCCCGACGTGCCGATGTTTGCCGACAGCCACTCTGTGGTTACTAGTCGGTGAGGATGTGCGTACGAACCGAAGGCTGGATGAGAGTCCGGGGCAACGGGCACGATATGGGTCCTTCACACGAGGTAGACGGGTGGTTACAGCGGTTCGGGTCTCACGCCGATGTTAGGTGTGAGGCGTTTAGTGAAACTCGTTTCAGATCACAAATCGGCTGAATGGGCGAATAAATCGCACCCTCATCCGATAAAGTCTCCCGGGAGGAGGGGTGAGCTATGTCCGATTCTTGGCCGAGGCGTCGACTGCTCGCGATCCTACGTGGCGCCAGCGAACCTCTCGACGCCCAAGAACTGGCCAGAATCACCGGACAGCACGTCACCACTGTTCGGTTCCATCTGGATGTGCTTACCAGGGAATCGCTGGTGCGGCAGTTCCAACAACCACCGCGCGGCCGTGGGCGCCCGCGCATCGGCTACAGCGCGGTGCAGCGATCGGTTGGTTATCAGGAACTGGCCCAGGTCCTGGCCGATCAGCTCGGTCCCGATCCACGGCGTCGCTCCGAGGCGGCCATTGCCGCCGGACGTGCCTGGGGCGCCAAACTCGACGCGGGCGACCACGCGGTCGAAACGCTGGAGGACGCCAAGGACGTCACCATGACGCTGATGTCCGAACTGGGTTTCGCGCCGGAGCGTGACGCGGCCGCCGAAACCGATCAGCAGGTCCTGATCCGGCTCACCGCCTGCCCGCTGCGCGAACTCGCGCGCACCCATTCCGAGGTGGTGTGCGGCGTGCACCTGGGCTTGATCAAAGAGGTGCTCGACCGGAACGGCGTGCGCGGTGAAGTGAATGTCCGGCTGCAACCGTTCGTCGAGCCGGAACTCTGCGTGGTTCGATTGGAACTCATGGCACGGCGGGAGCCGGAGCGCGACGCGACACCGGTGCCGATCGGCGCGGAAGCCGGGGCGGAGGCACGGATCGCACCGCCGTCAGCTGGGCGAATGGCGCCACAACTGCGCAATGCCGACCCCAATGTCGCCAAGCAGTCGGCGCAGCAGTGGTAGTCCGATCCCGATAACGCTCGATGGATCGCCGTCGATGCGATCGACGAACCAACCGCCCATGCCATCGAGAGTGAAAGCACCGGCCACCTGCAACGGCTCGCCGGTCGCTATGTAGGCGTCCAGCTCCTCGGGTTCGGGCTTGGCGAAATGCACTGTGGTGGAACTGCAGTCGACGGATTCAGCGACGATTTCGCCGTCGCGCATGCGCAAGACGCAGTGGCCGGTAATGAGATCCGCACTGCGCCCGGCCATTTCGGACCAGCGGGCCCGCGCGACCTCGGGCGTATGCGGCTTGCCCAGGAGTTCGCCGTCCACGAGCAGCATCGAATCACAGCCGACCACAACGCAATCCGCGGCGAAATCCGGAATCGTGGCGGCCACCGACCGTGCCTTGGCCCGTGCGAGCTCTACCACGACGACTTCGGGCGCCGTGCCGGGCGGCAGCGCCGCGGCAACGGCGTCCTCGTCGACATCGGAGATCCGGACGACGGGTTCGATGCCCGCCGAGCGCAATACCGCGCGGCGGGCGGGCGAGGCGGAGGCGAGAACGAGTCTCGTCATCCGATCAGTCGCGCAGGTGTGACAGTTGCGGGAAAGAGTACGGAGAGAACGGTGAGGTGCCGCGGTGCATCAGGGTCGGGCGACCCCAGGAGTCGGACGGACCGACCGGTCCGCTACTCGCGGAGCCGTTCGCGGCCGCCGACAGCACACATACCAGCGCCGCGACTTCCTCGTCGGACGGCGCACCCTTGATGACTCGGATGAACGGCTGCTCGGCCACCACTGGGGCCGGTGCTGCCGCTGGTGCGGCCGCCTCGACCGCATCCGCGATCGGGTCGACTGTGAGATCCAGTTCGACGGCGGTCAACACATCTTCATCTGCCACGGTCGTCACAGTGCCAGATCCTCTCTCTATTTCGATCGAGCCCATGCCCAACTCGAAGACATATGGATCAAGCGATCATCATCCTCGAATCGACTCATTGCGTCTCTGCAACCAGTGTGCGCGGCCCATCGAGGTTATCGCTTGATCACAGCGGAATGTTGCCGTGCTTCTTCGGCGGCAGGGTGACCATTTTGCGCTCGAGCAAACGCAGCGCCGAGACGATCTGGCCGCGGGTGTGCGAGGGCGGGATGACCGCGTCGACGTACCCGCGCTCGGCGGCCACGTACGGGTTCACGAGGGTGTCCTCGTACTCGTTCTGCAGCTCCAGGCGCAGCGCATCGACATCGTTTCCGCTCTTCGCGGCCTCTTGCAGCTGCTTGCGGTAGACGAAGCCGACGGCGCCCGAGGCGCCCATCACGGCGATCTGAGCACTCGGCCACGCGAGGTTCACATCGGCGCCCATGTGCTTGGAACCCATCACGTCGTAGGCGCCACCGTAAGCCTTGCGGGTGATGATCGTGATTTTGCCCACAGTCGCCTCACCGTAGGCGTAGAGGAGCTTCGCGCCGCGCCGGATGATGCCGTTGTATTCCTGGCCGGTGCCGGGCAGGAAGCCGGGAACATCGACCAGGGTGATGATCGGGATATTGAACGCGTCGCAGGTTCGCACGAAGCGCGCGGCCTTCTCCGAGGCGTCGATATCGAGGCAGCCCGCGAACTGGGTCGGCTGGTTGGCGACGATGCCGACGCTGCGGCCGTCGATCCGGCCGAAGCCGACGATGATGTTCATCGCGCGCTCGGCCTGCACCTCGAGGAATTCGTCGTCGTCGAGCAGGCGGCGGATGACCTCGTGCATGTCATAGGGCTGGTTCGGCGAATCCGGGATGATCGTGTCCAGCTCGAGGTCCTCGTCGGTGAGCGAATCCTCGATGGCGCCGGTGATCGGGTCGGTGGCCGGGAAGCGCGGGGCCTCGGCGCGGTTGTTGCTCGGCAGGTAGCTCAGCAGATCCTTGACGTAGTCCAGCGCGTCCTGCTCGCCGGAGGCGACATAGTGCGCGACACCGGATTTCGTCATGTGGGTATGCGCACCGCCGAGGTCCTCCATGGTGACGTCCTCACCGGTGACCGTCTTGATGACATCCGGTCCGGTGACGAACATCTGGCTGGTGCCGTCGACCATGACGACGAAGTCGGTCAGCGCAGGCGAATAGACGTGCCCACCGGCGGCCGGACCCATGATCAGCGAGATCTGCGGGATCACGCCCGAGGCCTGGATATTGCGGTGGAAGATCTCGCCGTAGAGGCCGAGCGAGACGACGCCCTCCTGGATGCGCGCGCCCGCGCCCTCGTTGATGCCGATCAGCGGGCGGCCGGTCTTGAGCGCCAGATCCATCACCTTGACGATCTTCTCGCCGTAGACCTCGCCGAGGCTGCCACCGAAGACGGTGACGTCCTGGCTGAAGATGCAGACGTCGCGGCCGTCGATGGTGCCGTAGCCGGTCACCACGCCGTCGCCGAGTGGCCGGTTGTTCTCCAGGCCGAAGTTCACGCTGCGGTGGCGGGCCAGCGCGTCCAGTTCTACGAAGGAGCCCTCGTCCAGCAGTGCGAGGATGCGCTCGCGGGCGGTCATCTTGCCCTTGGCGTGCACCTTGTCGACCGCGGCTTCACCCATGGGGTGCTTGGCCTCTTCCAGCCGATTCCGCAGATCAGCCAGCTTCCCAGCGGTGGTGTGGATATCGGGGGCGCCCGCCGATTCCGATGCGGGCTGGTGCTGGACACTCGTCATGGCTCCGGAGTGTAACCAGTGCCAGTGCCTCTCGGTAACCGAGTGTCGCTTACCGGTCAGTAGAAAACCGCAGCTAGATCATGTTCCAACATGTGAATCGCGGCAAACTTCCTGGTCGAATGCCGACCCGAACGCGGTGCTAGAGGCGGGAAAATCAGTGGAGCTGTGCGGCGGTGCCCGGATACCCTGAGGACGTTCGCATTTCAGCTCGAGATAAGGGGGCAGTGCGGTGCATGGGAGGACGTACACCTAGCTGAGGAGCAGATCATGTGGGGATGGAGCAGCAGGGTCGCCGAGCACGCCGTGGCGACCTCGTGGACCAGCTGGCAGACCGTGGAAACCGAGCCGACCGTGCTGGATCCGCAGGAGTGGGCCGAGGTCGAAGCGGAATCCGATGACGGCATGTCCGTCGCGGTACCGATTCGCGAGTACGACCTCGTCGGATAGCCTGCCGGTGTGCACAGGCCACCGTTGGATGCAGAGCAGTTGCGGCGCAGTCTCACCGAGTCGCCCGAGCTGTCGTTCTTCTCCCACATCGCTGTGGTGGAGTCGACCGGGTCCACCAATGCGGACCTGATCGCTCGGGCCGGAGAGCTCGACGCCGATCGCGCGGTACTGCTCGCCGAAACCCAAGAGCAGGGCCGGGGTCGGCACGCTCGGAGCTGGGTCAGCCCGCCGCGCGCACAGATAGCGATGTCGGTGTTGGTGCGGCTGCCGGGCATCGAGCCGGCCGCGCTCGGCTGGCTGCCGCTGCTCACCGGTGTCGCCGTGGTGGACGCACTGCGCGCGACCGCCGGTGTGGACGCGAATCTGAAGTGGCCCAACGATGTGCTGATCGATGGCCGCAAAGTCGCGGGCATCCTGGCCGAAGTCGCCTCCGGTGGTGGGGCGCCCGCCGTTGTCGTCGGGATCGGCCTGAACGTCGGTCTCACCGAGGCGGAACTGCCGGTGCCGCATGCCACTTCGCTCACGCTGGCGGGGGCGAAGGTCACCGACCGCACCGAGCTCGTGCGGTCACTGCTGACCGAATTCGCCCGCCGCTTCACCGCGTGGCGGGACGCCGGTTGGGCCAGCACCGACCTGATCGGCGTCTACCGCGACCGCTGCGCCACCCTCGGCGCACCCGTGCGCGCCGAACTGCCCGGCGGCCAGACCCTCGAGGGCATTGCCACCGACGTCGACAGCGCGGGCCGCCTGCGCATCGGCGAGCACGTCGTTTCCGCCGCCGATGTAACCCACCTGCGCGCCGACTACTGAACTGGAATCCCTTGCGGGGCAGCCGACAAGGGATTCCGGCGTCAGGGGATCAGACCGTTTGCATGATGCCGCGCGCCGCCTCGCGGGCGAGCAGGCGGTCGCGCTGTTCCTCGAACTTCAATACGTCCTTCTCCAGCTTCTCCAGGAATTCGCCGAGTTCCTGGCGCGCCCGTTCGCCGCGCGGTCCGAAGTCGTTGCGGTCGAAGACATTCCACTTCTTCAGCACCGGCTGCACCACCTCTTCGAGGTGCTGGCGCAGATCGTAGATGCCGTGCTTGGCCATCAGCGCGCCGTTGCGGCGGAAGTCGGGCATGCCGTAGCCGGGCATGACGAAGTTGGTGAGGATCTTGGTGATCGCCGCCATCGCCTGGTCGGGCACCAGATCCAGGCCCGCGGCGCAGAGATTGCGGTAGAAGATCATGTGCAGGTTCTCGTCGGCGGCGATGCGCTGCAGCATGCGATCGGCGATGGGGTCGTCGCAGACCCGGCCGGTATTGCGGTGGCTGACCCGGGTGGCCAGTTCCTGGAAGGTCACATATGCGACATTCACCAGGAATCCGCTCCAGGCGTCGGGTGAATGCACGCCGCGGGTCATATGGATCATGCGGGCCTGCTCGAGCGCGACCGGGTCGACCCCGCGAGTGACGACCAGATAGTCGCGCATGACGATGCCGTGCCGGTTCTCCTCGGCGGTCCAGCGCCCGACCCAGGAGCCCCACGCGCCGTGCGAGGAGAAGTTCTCCGAGATCTCGCGGTGGTAGGAGGGCAGGTTGTCCTCGGTGAGCAGGTTGGTGATCATCGCGGCCTTGGCGACCTCGTTCAGCTTGGACTGTTCCGGCTCCCAGTCCTGGCCGCCCATCGCGGCGAAGTTGCGACCTTCGTCCCACGGGACGTAGTCGTGCGGGTGCCAGTCCTTGGCCATCGACAGGTGGCGGTTCAGATTCTCTTCGGCCACCGGCTCGAGTTCGGTCAGGATTTCCAGCTGGGTCAGATCCTTGGTCACACACGCCTCCACGATCGTTTTCGACGTCTTGTCAAGCCGGACTTGTCTTTTCACAGGCAGAGCGTTGAGCAGAACAAAACGAGAGCTAGTCGAGCGGCGGAGCCGGGTCGAGCGGCTGCCGTCGGATCGAGGCTATGGAGCGATCCTGTGCGGAATCTCGAGGTTCCTCGAGAGCCTCTCGAGGTGGCGACGGCGCAAGGTGCCGATTGTGCAGCACGGCGCGCGTCGCTGTCCACGCTTTCCGGCGTGTTCTCGCGGTAGGGTTCCGGCATGGGTTATCCGGAGGAGGTGCTCGCCCCGGACGAGCAGTTGATACTCCATCGTCATCCGCATTGGAAAATGCTGTTCTGGCCGATCGTGACGCTCATCATCGCGACCGCGCTGGCCGGATTCGCTGGGGGACTGATCTGGCGCAGGACCGAGGGCACGACCCGCTCGATATTGCTGATCGTGGTGCTGGTCGTCTGGCTCGGCATCATCGTATGGCGTTGTGTCGCAAGGATTATCAGCTGGCAGTCGACACACTTCATCGTGACCGACCGCCGGGTGCTCATCCGGCAGGGCGTGATCACCCACACCGGCATCGATATTCCGATGAGCCGGATTTCGAGTGTGCAGTTCCGGCACGGTCTGTTCGACCGGATGCTCGGCACCGGCACCCTGATCATCGGATCGTCCTCGGAGGAACCGCTCGAATACGACGACATCCCGCAGGTGCAGAAGGTGCACGCACTGCTGTACCGGCAGGTGTTCGAGGAATCCCGGGATAATCTGGGGCAATGACCGCCGTACTGCTGGCCGAAGACGATGAGGCCATCGCCGCACCGCTGTCGCGTGCGCTCGGACGCGAGGGCTATTCGGTCACCGTGGAACGCTTCGGGCCCGCGGTGCTCGAACGCGCATTGGAGGGCGATCATGATCTGCTCATCCTCGATCTCGGCCTACCCGGTATGGACGGGCTCGAGGTGTGCAGGCAGGTGCGCGCCCGCGGTGCCGATCTGGCTGTCCTGATGCTCACCGCGCGCACCGATGAGGTGGACTTCGTCGTCGGGCTGGACGCGGGTGCGGACGACTACGTCGGCAAACCGTTCCGGCTGGCCGAATTGCTCGCCCGGGTGCGAGCTTTGTTGCGGCGCAGCGGAATCGGTGACGAGGCGGTCGAGGTCGGCGGTATCCGGCTGGAGCCCGCGGCGCGCCGGGTGCTGGTGAACGGCGTCGAAGTCGGTTTGGCCAACAAGGAATACGAGCTGCTCAAGGTATTGATCGATCGCGCGGGCCAGGTGGTGCCGCGCGAGACGATCCTGCGCGAGGTGTGGGGCGACGCCGAGCTGCGTGGTTCGAAAACCTTGGATATGCACATGTCCTGGCTGCGTCGCAAGATCGGTGACGAGGGTCCGATGGCCGAGCGACGCATCGTCACCGTGCGCGGTGTCGGCTTCCGGTTGAACACCGATTGATGGTGCGGCGCAACTGATATGAGACGCAGAATTCTGCGATCGATACTCACCGTGCTGACCATCACCACGGTGGTGCTCGGCGTCCCGCTGATCTACACCGCGTGGCTCTGGGTCGAGGACATCACCCGCAACGATCTGGAGAACCGGCTCGAGCGGATCGCCTCCGAGATCATCGCCCAGGAACACGGCGACGGCGCGGTGCTCGGCGAACTCGACACCCGGCTGGTGCGGCCGCTGATCCCCATGGACGGCAAGCTGACCATCATCTATCCGGCGCCGCAGGACAATGCGTCCCGGCTCGATATCGGCGCGGAGCAGGTCCACGATCCGGTGGTGGAATCGCTGGCGATGGGCACCAAGGGTTCGTTGCGCCTGGAGGTGCCGTCGGGGCCGATGCATACGCGGCAGATCCAGGCCGTCGCGGTGGTCGCCTTCGCGGTGCTCGCCTCACTGGGCGCGGCGGTGTCGGTGGCGATGATCACCGCGCGCCGGGTCGCCGATCCGCTACGCGACGTGGCGGCCCGCGCCGCGCGGCTGGCGATGGGGGACTTCCGGCCGGATCCGCGGCGGCACGGGATTTCCGAACTGGACCGGGTTTCCGATGTGCTCGATTCGGCGACCGTCGAGATCGCCGGGCGACTGCAGCGTGAGCACGCCCTGGTCGCGGATGTTTCGCATCAGCTGCGCAGTCGCCTGACCGCGGTGCGATTGCGGCTGGACGAGTTGTCCGCGCATTCCGATCCGGCCGTGGTGCACGAGGCCGAGGAAGCGATGGCGCAGGTCGACCGGCTGACCGATGCGATCGACGATCTGGTACGGGCCTCGCGCGACGAGGATGCCGCCGATCGCGATCCGGTGCCGGTAATGGACGAACTGCGCGGTGTTGTCGAGGAATGGTCGCATCCGTTCACCGAGGCGGGCCGGATCCTGCGGCTGATCGGCGACGAATCGCTGCGCGCCCCGATCACCGGTTCCCGGCTGCGCGAAGCACTGGCCGTGCTGGTCGACAATGCGCTGATGC
>NZ_BDBY01000050.1 GCF_001613225.1 Nocardia pseudovaccinii NBRC 100343 | reverse complement strand
GGCTTCTCCGCAGGCGGCTCGACGGGTGTCGGACTCGCCCTCGCCAGGGCACTCATCGAGGCCGATGGTGGACGCTTGGAATTGCAGCGCCGCCGTCCCGCGCTGTTCGCGATGTTCCTCGGATCCAGCGCGTCGCAACGCACACCCAACGGCGCGCAGGTGCCCGAGCCGCGCTAGTCAGCCGAGGAGTTTGCTGCGGAGCGCATCGTCCTTCTCCAGGACCATGGCTTCCAGGTCGGCCTGGAACTGCTCCATCCGGGCGCGCAGGGCTGGGTCGGCGGTGGCGAGGATGCGGGCGGCGAGCAGGCCGGCGTTGCGGGCGCCGCCGATGGAGACGGTGGCCACCGGGACGCCCGCAGGCATCTGGACGATGGACAGCAGGGAGTCCATGCCGTCGAGATATTTGAGCGGGACGGGGACGCCGATGACCGGGAGCGGGGTGGCGGACGCGACCATGCCGGGCAGATGGGCGGCGCCGCCCGCGCCCGCGATGATGACCTTCAGTCCGCGGCCCGCCGCCTCGCGGGCGTAGTCGAGCATGCGCTGGGGTGTGCGGTGCGCCGAGACGACGCCGACCTCGAAGCGAATATCGAACTCCGCCAAGGCGATCGCGGCGGCCTCCATGGTCGGCCAGTCGGAGTCGCTGCCCATGATCAGGCCGACTTGCGCATTACTCACCGTGGGGATCCCATCCGTCGGTCCAGATCGCGTGCGACATCCAGTGCGCCGCGCGCTCGGCCTGCTCGCGCACCACGGCGACATCGTCGCCGAGCACGTTGATATGCCCGATCTTGCGATCCGGGCGTTCGCCCTTGCCGTACAGGTGCACCTTCGCCTGCGGCAGTCTGGCGAAGAGGTGGTGCAGCCGCTCGTCCATCGACATGGTCGGCGCCTCGGCCGCGCCGAGAATGTTCGCCATCACCGTGACCGGCGCCAGCGGACTGGTGTCGCCGAGCGGATAGTCGAGCACCGCGCGCAGATGCTGTTCGAACTGGCCGGTGCACGCGCCGTCCATGCCCCAGTGGCCGGAGTTGTGCGGGCGCATGGCCAGTTCGTTGATCAGGATCGCGCCGTCATTGGTTTCGAAGAGTTCGACGGCCATCGCACCGACCACGCCGAGTTCCCTGGCCAGGTTCAGCGCGAGCGTCTCGGCCTGCGCGGCCAATTCGTCACTCAGGTCCGGTGCGGGTGCGATCACCACGGCGCACTGGCCGTTGCGCTGCACCGTCTCCACCACCGGCCAGGTCGCGGCCTGACCGAATGGCGAACGCGCCACCATCGCCGACAGTTCGCGCTTCAGATCCACCTTGGCCTCCGCGAGGAGCTGTACACCGTGCGCGAGCTGATCGGAAACGATCGTCTCGGCCTCGGCCGCTGACTCCGGCATCCAGACGCCGCGCCCGTCGTAGCCGCCGCGGACCGCCTTCAGCACGATCCGCCAGTCGTGCTCGTCGCCGAATCGCACCGCGTCGGCCGCCGAAGTAACGGGCACGAAGGCGGGCACGGGCAACTCGAGCTCGGACAGCTTGGTCCGCATGGCGAGCTTGTCCTGTGCGAAGACCAGCGCGCGCGGCGGCGGCTGCACATTCACGCCCTCGGCGACCAGCGCCTCCAGATGTTCGGTCGGCACATGCTCGTGATCGAAGGTGAGCGCGTGCGAACCGACGGCGGCCTTGCGCAGCGCGGTCAGATCGGTGTGGCTGCCCAGTACGACCTCGGGGCTCACCTGTGCGGCCGGGTCATCCGGATTCTCCGCCAGCACCCGCAGCCGCTGACCGAGCGCGATAGCGGCCTGGTGCGTCATGCGCGCGAGCTGGCCACCACCGATCATGGTGACGGTGGGCATGGCGGCAGGATCGAATGAACGGCTGGGTGTCACGCCTGCACCTCGCTGACGCTCGGCTCCGGCGTCCCCCCCATGGGGGCTGTGTTGATGGTTCGCTCGCTTCGCTCCCTCACGTCGTGCAATCTTGTCATGTCCGAGCGCCATGATCCCTACCGGTACACTCGGGCCTTGTGTCTTTCGTCGACGACGTGGTCAACGTCCTCCCCAAGCCCATGCGGGAGATCGCTTACCGCCACCACGAACTGATCAAATTCGCCATCGTCGGCGCGACCACCTTCATCATCGACTCGGGCATCTTCTATGTGCTCAAGTGGACCGTGCTGGAGACCAAGCCGGTCACCGCGAAGATCATCTCCGGCGTGATCGCGGTCATCTGCTCCTACATCCTCAACCGCGAGTGGTCGTTCAAGAACCGCGGCGGGCGCGAGAAGCACCATGAGGCGCTCCTGTTCTTCGGCGTCAGCGGCGTCGGTGTCGTGCTGAGCTTCATCCCGCTGTGGATCTCCAGCTACGTCTTCGACCTACGCCAGCCCGATGTGAGCTTCACCGTCGAGAACATCGCGGACTTCATCAGCGCCTTCATCATCGGCAACCTGCTGCAGATGGCGTTCCGCTTCTGGTCGATGCGCCGCTGGGTGTTCCCGGACGAGATCAGTGAGCTCGTCGAGGAAATCGAGGAGCTGCTCGAGGAA
Source organism: Nocardia pseudovaccinii NBRC 100343 (assembly GCF_001613225.1). GTDB lineage: Bacteria > Actinomycetota > Actinomycetes > Mycobacteriales > Mycobacteriaceae > Nocardia > Nocardia pseudovaccinii. Next base: position 1,422 of record NZ_BDBY01000050.1, on the reverse strand, counting down.
GAGCAGCTCGGTCACAGCTGAGTACTCGCGTCGATTTTCGGCCATGCGGATCACGTATCGGCCGGGGTCAGTACGGTGATGCGGTGGCGATTGAGGAAACCGTTCGGGGGCGTAACGGGGATGATGCGGCCAGGTTCCGGCTGACCGTCGTGGATCAGGCGCTGCGGTTGTTCGCCGAGCAGGGGTATGAGGCGACGACCGTCGATGAGATCGCGGAGGCGGCGGGGATTTCGCGGCGGACGTTCTTTCGGCAGTTCCGGTCGAAGGAGGATGTGATCTTCGCCGATCACGAGTCGCAGTTGGCGCAGGCGGCGGAGTTCTTGACGGCGGCGCAGGGGGATCCGTGGGAGGCGGTCTGTGCCGCGGTGGTGCAGGTATTCGAGCGGTTCACCCAGTGGCGCGAGATTGCCGAACGGCGGTATCGGGTGGTGCGGAAGGTGCCAGCGCTGCGGGAGCGCGAGATCGTGACCGTCTTCCGGTACGAGCGGTTGTTCACCGACTATCTGCGTGAGCGGCTGCCGGAGGTGCCGGATCTGGCGCGGGTGCAGTTCACGGCCGCGGTGACGGCCACGCACAACTACCTGCTGCGCCGCATGGTGCGCGGCGAATCGGACGCGGGCGCGGCGGATCTGCGCGAGGAGTTGGCGGCGATTCCGCGTGGTCGCGGGTCGGTGGCGGCGGAAATGGTGGTCGCGGTGTTCCCGAGGGATATGCCGCCGCGACAGGTCGCGGATCTGGTGACGCGCCAGCTCGGTAGTCTGTGACGGGAGTCATACTATGCAGTATCTGACACTCAGTGCCACACAATAACCGCACTTGACGTAGACTTCTGGGCGTACGCTCGATCGGAGCATGGCACTGAGTGCCGCCTGTTGGAACTCTGATCCAGCAAAATCACGACCGACAAACCCCAGGAGTGTGTCCCATGGCGGGAAACCCCGATTTCAACCTTTTCCAGCTCGAGGACTTCCACGACGAACTGCGTGCGGCCATCCGCGGGCTGGCGGAGAAGGAAATCGCTCCGTACGCCAAGGACGTCGACGGCAACGCCCGCTTCCCGGAGGAGGCGCTCACCGCGCTGAACGCCGCGGGCTTCAACGCGGTGCACGTGCCCGAGGCCTACGGCGGCCAGGGCGCGGACTCGGTCGCCACCTGCATCGTGATCGAAGAGGTCGCCCGCGTCTGCGGTTCGTCCTCGCTGATCCCCGCGGTCAACAAGCTCGGCACCATGGGCCTGATCCTCAACGGCTCCGAGGAACTCAAGCAGAAGGTGCTGCCGGATATCGTCAACGGCGAGATGGCCTCCTACGCGCTGTCCGAGCGTGAGGCCGGCTCCGACGCCGCAGGCATGCGCACCCGCGCCAAGCAGGACGGCGACGACTGGATCATCAACGGCTCCAAGTGCTGGATCACCAACGGCGG
>NZ_BDBY01000049.1 GCF_001613225.1 Nocardia pseudovaccinii NBRC 100343 | reverse complement strand
CTGTATTTCGAGAACTGCCGGGTGCCGGGTGACCGCATCGTCGGTGCCCCGGGCACCGGCTTCAAGACCGCGCTGCAGACCCTCGATCACACCCGCCCGACCATCGGCGCGCAGGCCGTCGGCATCGCGCAGGGCGCACTGGACGCCGCGATCGCCTACACCAAGGACCGCAAGCAGTTCGGCACCGCGATCGCCGACTTCCAGAACACCCAGTTCATGCTCGCCGATATGGCGATGAAGATCGAGGCCGCCCGTCTCATGGTCTACACCTCCGCGGCCCGCGCGGAGCGCGGCGAGAAGAACCTCGGCTTCATCTCCGCCGCCGCCAAGTGCTTCGCCTCGGATGTGGCCATGGAAGTCACCACCAACGCCGTGCAGCTCTTCGGCGGCGCGGGCTACACCACCGACTTCCCGGTGGAGCGAATGATGCGTGACGCCAAGATCACTCAGATCTACGAGGGCACCAACCAGATCCAGCGCGTCGTCATGTCGCGCGCACTGCTGCGGGGCTGATAGCGCATTCCGGCCGGGTGTTTATGCCGCTGCACCGAGCGGTGTGAACATCCGGCCTTTTGCGTTCCGGATGTCCGCTCATTTGGGTGCCGCGAATGTTCGATGAAATAATTTCGAAGCCGATCGGTTGTTTATTCGTGTCCTTAACTGGAGCAATTCGATACATTGCGCTGCACATTAGTCTTTGAAAGAGGCTAGACGCTAAGTTGCCTGGTAGAAGGCACAAATTAACGCTGCGAACCTCGATCGACGAGGTCGCGCTGGAAACGGTCTTCGTAAGTTTGTCGTCTTCGCGGGGATGTGCGTTACGCGTTTCCGAACACTATTTCGAACGCAAATTGAACCAATAAATCATTTGGCTCGTTTCCTGTTAAAGACGCCCGCAAAGGGTGGATACTCGACTTCGTAAACACGACGAGGTGGGGATATGGCCAAGATCGTAATCGGACCGCGGTCGGGGATGAATTGGGTCCCGCTGTCCACGCCGCCGACCGAGGGCGGCGATGCGGTACTGCGCGCATTGGTCACGGATGTCGAGGCGCATCACATCGAGCCCGAGGAGGTTACGGTCGACGCGACGCACGCACGGACCAACGGTAAACCGGTGCCCGTCGGACGGCATCGAAGTAACTGATCCGGGTGGTTGCTCATGTCGCACGGCCTGTCATCGGCACCGCCATCGCTTGACGCTGAAACTCAGGTTTTTCCGCTCTCGCCCGCGCAGCTGGGGATGTGGTACGCCCAGCAGCTGGATCCCGATGTGCCGCTCTACGAGGCGCAGTACCTCGAGATGTCCGGGCCGCTCGATCTCGACCTGCTGATCCGGGTCGGTCGCCAGGCCGCGCACGAGTTCGAATCGGGCGTGCTGCGGTTGATCGAAAAGGATGGTCGGCCATATCAAGTGGTCGACCATCGGATCGAGACGGAGGCCCGGTATCTGGACTTCCGCGCCGCGGCGGATCCGGATGCAGAGGCACTGCGTTGGATGCGCGCCGATGTGGCGGCGCCGATCGATCTGCTGCGGGATCGGCTCGCGATAACGGCGGTGCTGCGGGTCGGTGCCGACCGGGTGTTCATGTACGCGCGGGCTCATCACATTGTGGTGGACGGCTTTGGGTCGGTGACCGGGCTGTATCGGGTCGCCGAGCTGTACAACTCGGCGCTGGCCGGTGTCGAGCCACCGCCCGCGACAGCGGCGAGTCTGCGCGAGGTGCATGAATCCGAGATGAGCTATCGCTCGTCGACGCGATTCGCGACCGATGCGGCGTATTGGTCCGAGCGGATGGCGGACATACCGCAGCGGTGCAGTCTGGTGGATGCGGCGGCACCCGCACATCCGCTGGGGCGTCAGCATCGGATCGAGCTCTCGGAGCCGACGATCGCGCGGATGGAGACCGCCGCGGCGCGCTTCGGTGTCGGTTCGGCGGCATTGGCGATCGCGGCGCTCGCGCTGTATTACGCGCGGATGACCGGTGAGCGGGAGGTGGTGCTGAGCCTGCCGGTATCCGGGCGGACCAATGCGATGTTGCGGCGTTCGGGCGGCATGCTGGCCAATGTGGTGCCGTTGCGGATCGAGGTCTCCGCGGACAGTACGGTCGCCGATATCGTCGCGGCGGTGCGGCTCGAGGTGTCCGGTGCACTGCGGCACCAGCGGTATCGGCATGAGGAAATCCGGCACGGTGCGGACGATTCCGATGCCGCGGTACCGGGACGGGGGTTGGTCGGCCCGGTATTCAACATCATGTTGTTCCCGTCGGAAGTCGTTTTCACCGGTGTCCGAACCGCACTGCATGTATTGACGTCGGGGCCGATCGAGGACCTGTTCGTCAACCTGTATCAGCACGGCGCCAACAGTCCGATCCACGTCGACTTCACCGCCAATCCGCAGTTGTACGACGCGGATTCCCTGGCCCGGCACCACTATCGATTCATCGGACTGTTCGAGTCGATGCTCGCCGCGGAGCCGGATACGCCGGTCAGGGAGCTCGAATACTTCCTCGACGATGAGCGGCACCTGCTTCACGGGGTGCACGGGCCGAGGGTTTCGCCGGTGCGGTTGTTGCCCGAGGTGCTGGAGTCGGGGTTGCGGGCCGCGGCGGCCGACGCACCCGCGGTGGTATGTGGTGACCGGACGTTGTCGTATGCGGAACTGGATCGACTCTCGAATTCCTTGGCGCGCAAGCTGATCGGGCTCGGTGCGGGACCCGATATTCCGGTGTTGAGTGCGCTGCCTCGATCGATCGAGTCGGTGCTGGCGTTCTGGGGTGTGGCTCGATCGGGGGCGGCATTCGTGCCGATCGGGAACGGGAATCCGAGCGAGCGGGTGGCGCGGATGGCGGCGGAATGTGGTGCACGGCTGGGGATTACGGTGTCGACGCTGGTTCAGGGACTGCCCAGCGATGTGACATGGATCGTGCTCGATGCCGATGCCGATGCCGATGCCGATGCCGATGCCGATGCCGATGCCGATGCCGATGCCGATGCCGATGCGGGTTCGGACCTGCGTGGGGTCGTACGGCCGGAGCACGCGGCCTATGTCGTGTTCACTTCGGGTTCGACCGGTGTGCCGAAAGGGGTTGTGGTTACCCATGTCGGCTTGGCGGGACTGGTTGCGGCAGAGCGTTATTCGTTCTACTCGGGGCCGTGGGCGCGGGTATTGCACTGTTTGAACCCGAGTTTCGATGCCTCGTTACTGGAGTTGCTGCTGGCGTTCTCGGCGGGCGCGACATTGGTTGTCGCGGAGGGGGATCAGGCGGCCGGGAATGAATTGGCGCGGGTGATCCAGAACTTCGGCGTGACGCAGTTGTTTTCGACGCCCGCGGTTTTGGCGACGCTGCCCACCGATGCGTTGGACGGGGTGCATGCGGTGTCTTCCGGTGGCGAGAGTTGCCCGCCGGAGTTGGTGGCACGATTCGGGTCCGGGCGGACAATGCTGAATTCGTATGGGCCGACCGAGACCACGGTCGCGGTGACCTTCACGGATCGGTTGACACCGGCTCGGCCATCGGGATTGGGGCGTCCGGTGCCCGGGGTCGGGCTGTTGGTGCTGGATCGCTGGTTGCGGCCGGTTCCGATCGGGGTTGCGGGGGAGCTGTACATCGTCGGGGCCGGGCTTGCCAGGGGCTATGCGGGACGAATGGGCATAACAGCCGAACGCTTCGTGGCGAACCCCTTCGGGCCGAGCGGATCTCGGATGTATCGGACCGGCGACCTGGTTTGCTGGCAGCTGGAGCATCCGATCGATGCGGAGCACGATGGGGCGTCGGATCCGGTACTGGAATATCTGGGCCGCACGGATTTCCAGGTCAAGTTGCGCGGAATGCGGGTCGAGCCGGGTGAGGTCGACGCCGTGCTCGACATGCATCCCGGTGTCGAGATCGCGGTGACGGTACTGCGGCGCTCTGCTGCGGGCGGATCGATGTTGGCGTCGTATGTGGTTCCGGTCGACCACAGGGAACTGGATGTTTCGGATATCCGTGACTTCTGTGCCCACCGGCTGCCCGGACATCTGGTACCCGGATCGATTACCGTGCTCGACGCGCTGCCGTTGACCGGCAACGGCAAAATCGATCGTCGCGCCCTGCCGCAACCCGAGCCCATGGCGACCGAACCGGTGCATGCGGCGGGTACAGAGACCGAACGCGCGCTGTGCGCGATATTCGCGGAGATCCTCGGCACGCGGACCGTCGACGCGGAATCGTCCTTCTTCGCACTCGGCGGCGATTCGATCATGGCTATTCAGCTGGTGTCCAGGGCCCGCGCCGAAGGGCTGATCTTCGCGGCCCGTGCTGTTTTCGAGCATCCGACACCTGCCGACCTGGCCCGATTCGTCGCGGCACCAACAGGTCGCCCGATATTGCATGAACTGCCGGGTGCGGGCATCGGCCGGATACCCCGTACGCCCATCGTTTCCTGGCTGCTCGAACAGTCGACCGATACACGCGGCTTCGCCCAGTCGATGGTGCTCACCCTGCCCGTCGCCATCGAGCGAAACCCGTTGGTGCGCACCATACAAGCCGTCATCGATGGGCACGACGTCTTGCGCGCGGCGTTGGTGGATGGGGAACTCGAGGTGCGCCCGGTCGGGGCGGTCGACGCGGACACGCTGCTGGCCGTCGATTCCGAGACTTCTTCGGACGCGTCCGCTCGGGCTATCGCGGATGCGACGGATCGTCTCGATCCGGACCGCGGCCGAATGCTGGCCATGGTGTGGCTCGATGCCGGGCCGACGCGGGCCGGTCGCCTCGTCATGGTGGCGCATCACCTGGTCATCGACGCGGTGTCCTGGCGGATCGTGCTTGCCGATTTGATCACCGCATGGACGCAGATCACGGCGGGAGATGAGCCGGTACTGCCGCCGGTCGGCACGTCCATGCGAACGTGGGCACACGCTTTGGCCGTGGCCGCCGCCGATGATTCGGTGATCGAGGAGCTGGATTACTGGTGCGAGGTCCTCGCACCGCCGGATCCGCCGCTGCGACGTCGTCGCGAGGTTGCGCTCTCGCCGGGGGAGCGCGGTTATTGCGGCGATGCGATCGAGGTGCCGACGGGACGCAGTGACATTGCCGTCGATGTGCCGGATGTCCTCGACACGGAGCCGGAGAGCCTGGCCGACGAAACGCGGCGAGTCCGTGAGCGGATCGAGGTTCGGCTGCCCGTCGAGGTGACGAAGACGCTACTCGAGCGTTTGCCGGTGGCGTTGCGGTGTGGGGTGGAGGAGGCACTGTTGAGTGCCTTGGCGTGCGCGGTCACGCGGCGGCGGGGGGACCGAAGCCCGGTGCTGGTGAGCGTCGAGCGGCATGGGCGGGATGAGGGATTGGTGCCGGGAGCGGACCTTTCCCGGACGGTCGGGTGGTTCACCAGTCAGTTCCCGGTGCGGTTGGATGTCGGGGCGGCCGAGCCATTGACGGCATTGAAGGCCGTGAAGGAACAAGTGCGCGCGGTGCCCCGGGGCGGGGCCGGGTTCGGGCTATTGCGGTATCTGAATCCGATTGGGCGCGAGCGGTTGTCGTCCGCGCGACCGCGCATCGGGTTCAACT
>NZ_BDBY01000048.1 GCF_001613225.1 Nocardia pseudovaccinii NBRC 100343 | reverse complement strand
CACGATCGATGCATTGGCTCTGGAGACCGTTGCGGGCCCGGTCCTGCAGGCGGTCTGGCATTCCAGGTCTTCGGCGTCGGATCTGGAAGATATCGCGCAGCGGTGGACATCGGAACTGACGTCGCTTGCCGAACTGCTGCGTGCGCCGGACGCGGGTGGTTTCACTCCGTCGGATCTGCCGCTGGTATCGGCGACGCAACAGCAGATCGACGAATGGGAGTCGCGGTACCCGGCATTCGAGGACGTCTGGCCGCTCGCGCCACTGCAGCAAGGTCTGTTGTTCCACACCCAGCTGGCCGCCGGACGCGCCGACGGGTACTCGGTACAGGCGGTCATCCAATTCGACGGCGAGGTGGATGTCGCACGGCTGGAGCGGGCCGCCCGCGCGCTCGTCGAGCGACATCAGGTACTGCGTACGGCCTTCCTGCCCGGCGACGATGCGACGATTCAGCTGGTGCTCGAGCGGATAACCGTGCCATGGAGCTACATCGAAGCGGACGCGACGGAATGCGACCGCCTCGCCGACGCGGAACTCGCGACTCCCTTTGCCCCCGATCGGCCACCACTGCTGCGCTTCCGCTGCGTGCGTTGCGGCGAGCGCGATGTCCGGTTGGTGATCACGAACCATCACCTGATCCTCGACGGCTGGTCCATGCCGCTGCTCTTCGGCGAGCTGCTCGTGCTGTACGAAACCGACGGTGACAGTGCGGGATTCGTCCCAGCTGTCTCGTATCGACGCTACCTGGAGTGGCTGGCGGACCGAGACCACACTGCCGCCCGAGCCGCATGGTCGGCCGCATTGGCCGATCTACCAGGTCCGACCTTGGTGACCGCCGGGCGGGCTCCGGCTATCGCCGACGGCAGCGCGAGCCGATCGGCGGACGAGCAAGTGTCGAAACTCGTTCGGACCATCGATGTCCCTTTGGGGCAACCCAATGCAGCCGCGCTCCAGGGGATTGCCGCTGAGCACGGTGTCACCCTCAATACGATTGTGCAGGTCGCGTGGGCTTTGCTGCTGGCGGAGCTGACGGGGGAACACGACATAGTATTCGGCTCCATCGTATCGGGCCGTCCGCCCGAATTGCCCGGTGCCGAACGCATTGTCGGGATGCTGGTGAACACCATTCCGGTGCGGATCACCCTCGAACCGGCCGAGTCGGTGGCGGACCTGCTCGAGCGCGTACATCGTGAGCAGGCGCGCTTGCTCGAGCATCACACTTCAGGGCTCACCGATATTCAGGCGGCGGCCGGTATCGGGCCACTTTTCGACACCACGCTCGTGTTCGAGTCGTATCCGATGGATGTCGCCGCGCTCATGGCGGCGGCCGAGCGGGCGGCATTGCGAGTCAGCGGATTCCGTGCCTACGACGGTACGCACTATCCACTCGCGCTGGCCGCACACGGCCGAAGCGGTCTACGTCTGGTCATGAGCTACTCGGCCCGGTACTTCGACACCACCGAGGCGGAAACGCTGGCGGACCGGCTGGCCCGCATTCTCGCGCGGCTCGGCGAGGATCCGAACCAGCCGGTCATGGCTGTAACGGGTGCCGACCCCGCGGAGGTGCTGCGTGCACGTCCACAGCCACTGCGGTTGCTGCCCGAGATCCTGGCGGGCGGCATCCACCCCGACGGGATCGCAATCCGTTACGGTCCAACGGAATTGACCTATCGAGAACTCGACGAGCAGTCGAACCGGCTCGCCGGAGTGTTGATCGAGGCCGGTGCGGAACCGGAAACGGCTGTGCTGCTCGCAGTGCCGCGATCGCCGGAGTGGATGGTCGCGGTGTGGGCGATCGCGAAGTCCGGGGCTGCCTTTGTGCCGGTCGATCCGGCCCAGCCCGCGCAGCGGATCATCGATATCGCCGCCGACTGCGGTGCGTTATTCGGGGTGACTGTCGCGACGGTGCGCGATCAACTGCCGGACGAGGTGCCGTGGCAGGTGCTGGACGCTTCGAAGGCGACTACGGCGCCGCTGACAGCCGCGAATCGACGCAGACCCCTACTTGCCGCACACCCCGCCTACATCGTGTACACCTCCGGCTCGACCGGAGCACCGAAGGGCGTAGTCGTCACCCATGCCGGTCTGAGTGGTCTCGTGAGCGGTACCGCCGCCGCCATCGGAGCCGGGCCGGGTGATCGCATATTGCACTGTCTGAATCCGAGTTTCGATGCGGCCATTCTGGTGTGGTTGTCCGCCTTCGAAACCGGTGCGACCCTGCTGATCGCGCCGCCGGAGGCCAATGCCGGTGCCGAGCTGTGCGCGGCTATCACCGAATCCGGTGCGACCCACTTGACCTCGACTCCCGCCGTACTGGCCACGGTGCCCGCCACCGCATTCGCGGGCGTGCGAGTGCTGGTCTCCGGCAGCGAGGCGTGCCCACCGGAGCTGATCGCGCGTCTCGCCGAGGGCCGGGCGCTGCTGAATTCCTATGGCCCCGCCGAAGCCTCGGTGGCAGCGACCTTCACCGGCCCACTGCGTCCGGGAGAACCCGCGGATCTCGGCGCACCGCTGCCGGGAACCGGTCTGGCCGTATTGGATTCGTGGTTACGTCCGGTACCGATCGGTGCGACCGGCGAGCTGTACGTCATGGGACCCGGACTTGCCCGTGGCTATGTCGGGCAGCCGGGACTGACGGCGGCGCGGTTCGTGGCGAACCCGTTCGGAACGCCAGGGGAGCGGATGTACCGCACCGGCGATCTGGTTCGCCGTATGTCCCGGCGGCGACTGGAGTACGTGCGGCGCAATGACTTCCAGGTGAAGTTGCACGGCATCAGAGTCGAACCGGGTGAAGTCGATGCGGTGCTGCGCAAGTGCCACGGTGTCGAGATGACGATCACCGTGGCGCGCCAGGGGCCTGCCGGAACTCATGTGCTGGCCAGCTATGTGGTGCCGACCGAGGATGCGGTCCTGAAAGCGAACGAACTGCGGGACTATCTGTCTCAGCGCCTGCCGAGGCATCTGGTCCCCGCGACGATCACCGTACTGACCGAGCTGCCGCTGACCGCAAACGGCAAGGTCGATCGACGCGCATTACCCGAACCCGAACTTGCGGTGGCCGAATACGTCGAACCGGTCGGGCGGGAGCGCCTGGTCGCCGATGTGTTCGGTACGGTGCTCGACCGTGAAAAGGTCGGTGCGGCCGACGACTTCTTCGCACTCGGCGGTGATTCGCTCTCGGCAATCCGAGTCGCCGCTCGGCTCGGCTCGGCCCTCGCGATTTCGGTTCCCGTCCGCCTGATCTTCGAAGCGCCGACCGTCCGCGCGCTCGCTGCTCGGCTGAGCACCACGGCCACCATGGATCAGACCGGTCCTCGGCGGGGGCGACGGCCGGAACGAATTCCGCTTTCACCCGCGCAGCAGCGGATGTGGTTCGTCAACCAATACGATCCTGATTCCGGCGCTTACAACGTCCCGATCGTGCTGCGGCTCATCGGAAGGCTGGATCCGGCAGCACTCGAGGCGGCCGTACGCGACGTGCTCGAGCGGCACGAATCGCTGCGCACGGTTTATCCGGCCCGAGACGGTGTCGGATACCAAATGATTTTGCCAACGGATTCTGTTGTCCCGGAACTCGCTCCGATCCCCATCACCGATGCGAAGCTGCCAGGCGCGATCATGGACTGTGTCGGTGCGGGATTCGACGTGACCGCCGCGGTGCCCTTGCGGCTACGCCTGTTCCGGCTCGCCGAGAACACACACGTGCTGGTGCTGGTAATCCACCACATCAGCACCGACGGCTTCTCGATGGGCCCACTTGCCCGCGATGTGATGACTGCCTACACGGCCCGGCTGACCGAGGCGGCACCCGACTGGACCCCGCTTCCGGTGCAGTACGCCGACTACACGCTGTGGCAGCACGAGCACCTGGGCTCCGAGCACGATTCGGAATCACCGCTGGCACAGCAGATTCGGTACTGGCAGGACACACTCGCCGGATTGCCCGATCGACTCCCACTGCCCGTCGACCGCCCCCGCCCGCCGACTGCATCGCTGCGGGCGGGCACGGTCTACCGCGAATTCGATGCCGCGCTCACCGCACGTCTCGACGAACTCGCCACCGCGAACCGATGCACGCGATTCCAGGTGCTGCACAGCGCACTCGCGGTGCTGTTCGCCCGGCTGAGCGGCACCACCGATATCGCCATCGGTACTCCGGTGGCGGGCCGTGGCGTCGCCGAGCTCGACGATGTGGTCGGTATGTTCGTCAATACCCTGGTGCTGCGCACCGAAATTCGTGCCGCGGAACCGTTCTCCGCGCTACTCGGGCGGGTTCGACGCACCGACCTCGATGCACTCGCCCACGCCGACGTGCCCTTCGAGCGGCTCGTCGACCTGCTCGCACCTACCCGGTCGGCCTCCCGTCACCCCCTGATCCAGACAATGCTGGTGATGCAGAACCCCAACCCGGTCGAACTCACGCTGCCGGACC
>NZ_BDBY01000047.1 GCF_001613225.1 Nocardia pseudovaccinii NBRC 100343 | reverse complement strand
TACGCCACCGACCTGTTCGACCGCGCAACCGTCGCGCACATGGCCGAGCGCTGGCTGCGCGTGCTACGCGCGGTAGCGGCGAATCCGGAAGTACCCGTTGGGGATATCGAATTGCTCGCACCTGCCGATCGCCGAGATCTGCTGTCCCGACGGGCGCGGATCGAGCGGCCGCCGCGCGTCCTGGCAGAGCTGCTCGCAGCAGCGGTCTCCGCGAACCCGGACGGCACAGCAGTGGTCGATGGCGCAGCGACACTGACCTATGCCGACCTCGACGAGCGCTCGAATCGACTGGCTCGCTTACTGATCCGCGCGGGTGCGCGTCCCGAATCACTGGTCGCGGTGGCCCTGCGCCGCTCGCTCGAGTCGGTGCTCGCCGTGTGGGCGGTGGCGAAGACCGGAGCGGCTTTCGTCCCGGTCGATCCCGGCAACCCGGTCGAGCGGATCCAGCAGATCATCGCGGACTCGGTTGCCGAGATCGGCATCACCCGGAGTTCGATCGAGCCGAGTCTGCCGGATTCGACGCGGTGGTTCGCCCTCGATGATCCGGACGTCATCGAATCACTCGATGCCACAACCGGTGCACCGATCGAGCTGCCGAACGTGCGGCCCGAAAACCCCGCCTACGTCCTGTTCACCTCCGGATCGACCGGCAGACCCAAGGGCGTCGTCGTCACCCACACCGGACTCGCCAACCTCGCGGCAGCACAACAGAAACGCGACAGGACCACCAGCACGTCCCGCGTCCTGCACGTGACCTCCCCGAGTTTCGATGCCGCGGTACTCGAACTCTTGATCGCAGTGGGTCCGGCAGCGACGCTCGTCATCGCGGGCCCGACCGCATTCGGCGGCCAGGAACTCGCGGAACTGCTGATACGCGAACAGGTTTCGCACATTGCGCTTACACCTTCGGCCCTGGCCTCGGTCGATCCGGCCGGATGCGATGCGGTGCGCGTCATCATCACCGGCGGTGAACCATGTCCGCCCGAATTGGTCGCCCGCTGGTCCGCGCCGGATCGCCTGCATTTCAACGATTACGGCCCGACCGAAACCACGATCTGGGCAACGGAGAGCAACCCGCTTCGGGTGGGCGACGAGGTCACCATCGGCGGCCCCATCGCGGGCATGTCCGCGGTCGTGCTCGACGATCGGCTGTATCCGGTGCCCGAAGGCGTCGCCGGTGAGCTGTATCTGGCGGGCATCGCACTGGCTCGCGGATATCACGGCCGCGGTGGCCAGACCGCATCGCGCTTCGTCGCCGACCCACACGGCCGACCGGGTGAACGCATGTACCGAACCGGTGACCTGGTGCGCTGGCGCGGCCGCGACCTCGAATACCTGGGCCGCTCGGACCTGCAGATCAAGCTGCGCGGCCTGCGCATCGAACTCGGGGAAATCGAATCGGCGCTGCTCGCCGACCCGGCGGTGGATCAGGCGGCGGTGAGCGTGCACAACGATGCCGTCGTCGGTGAAGTGCTCGTCGCCTACGTGGTAGCCGGTGCCGAATTCGCACCCGATCTGCTCGAGAGCGCTGTGGCACAGCGACTTCCGTCTTATATGGTCCCCTCGGTCATTATCGCGCTCACCGAACTGCCGCGAACCGCGAACGGAAAGCTGGACCGCAAGGCACTGCCCGCACCCGATCTGCGCGGCGGCCGATATCGCGCCCCGGAGACGCCCACCGAACGAGCGATCGCCGAAACCTTCGGCGAACTGCTCGGTGTCACTCGCGTCGGACTCGACGACAACTTCTTCGCCCTCGGCGGCAATTCGCTGATCGCCACCCGCATCGTCGCTCGGCTCGGTGCGGCACTCGATACCCGAATCCCGGTGCGCACTGTCTTCGATGCGCCCGCCGTGGCCGACCTCGCCGAGGCGATCCGGACCGCGGCCGCCCCACCCGGACCCCGCCCCGGACCGCGCGAGCGACCGAGCCGTATCCCGCTCTCGGCTGCCCAGCGGCGCATGTGGTTCCTCAACCGCTACGACCCGGCCTCACCCGCGCACAATGTGCCCATCGTCGTCGAGGTTCGCGGCGACCTCGATCCGGAGTTGCTTCGCGCCGCCGTCCCGGATCTGGTCGCTCGGCACGAATCACTGCGCACCGTCTATCCGGTGGATGCCGCGGGCGATCCGTACCAGGAAGTGCTACCGGCAGCGGAAGCCGTCGTCCCAGTGGTGGTCTCCGATATCGGAGCGGAGAGCGCGGCCGAGTTCGCCATGCGCGCCGGTGGGCACGGCTTCGATCTGACCCGAGAACTTCCGCTGCGCGTGTGGCTGCTGCGGCTCGAGCCCGAGCGCTGGGTGCTGATCGTTGTCATGCACCACATCGCCGCGGACGGCTGGTCATTGGCGCCGCTGACCCGTGACGTGCTGCTGGCCTATGCCGCCCGCCGGGCCGGTACCGCACCGCAGTTCGCGCCCTTGCCGTTGCAGTACGCCGATTACGCACTGTGGCAGCGCGAATTGCTCGGCGCCGATGACGATCCCGGCAGCGCGGCGCACACTCAGCTGGAGTACTGGCGCGGTGCACTGGACGGACTGCCGGAGGTATCGGCGCTGCCCACCGATCACCCGCGTCCGACGGTGGCCACGCACCGCGCGGGCCTGGTCGAATTCGAAGTCGGAATCGCTGTGCAGCAACGGATTCGGGAGATCGCGCGCTGGCACGGCGTGAGCGTCTTCATGGTGGCGCACGCCGCGCTCGCGGTCCTGCTGGCCAGGCTCTCCGGTACGACGGATGTGGCGATCGGTTCGGTTACCGCGGGCCGTGGTGACGGCGAACTCGACGATCTCGTCGGGATGTTGGTCAATACCCTGGTCCTGCGCACCCGGATCGAGCACGACGCGACCTTCGAAAACGTCCTCGCCACAACCAAAGACGCCGATCTGGACGCCTTCGGCAATGCCGATCTGCCGTTCGAGCGGCTGGTCGAGGTACTCGCACCGGCCAGATCGACCGCGCATTCGCCACTGTTCCAAGTGATTCTGGTGTTCCAGAACTTCGATCGCGAACCGATTCAGTTGCCCGGCCTGGTGATCACACCGTTATCGCGCGCGGCGGTCGGCGCCAAATACGATCTGGAATGGACGCTGGCCGAGAAATTCGACGCCGATGGCGCGCCCGCCGGTATCACCGGAACCCTGACCTTCGCCCGCGATCTCTTCGAACAGACGACCGCGGAAACGTTGACACAGCGATTCGTTCAGGTGCTCGAAGAGGTCACCGCGGACCCGGCCATCGTCATCGGCGACCTCGACCTCACCGCCCCGCCGGGCACCGTCGTGCACCAGCTACCACCAACGACCTTGCGGCGCAAGGATTTGCCGTACCGTCCGCCGGTCACCAGCACCGAACGCCTTGTCGTCGATGCCTTCGAAGCGGTGCTCGGCGCGGATCGAATCGGCCTGGACGACAACTTCTTCGAACTCGGCGGTACCTCCATGGTCGCCATTCGACTCGTCGCCGAAATCCGCGAACGCAGCGGCTTCGATATGCCGGTCCAGTGGATGTTCGGCGAACCGACTCCCGCTCTCCTGGCGCAACGCATCGTCGAAGGTGACCAACCGGGCTTCGATCCGGCCTTGCGCACTGTCCTTGCCCTGCGCCCGAGCGGCACGGGTCCCGGACTGTTCTGCATCCATCCCGCAATCGGATTGGCCTGGTGCTACGCCGGTTTGGTGCAATACCTCGATGGTGATCACCCGATCTACGGCCTGCAGTCACCGGCTGTGACCGACGGCAACCAACCGGACAGCACCCTCACCGAACGAGCCGCCCGCTACGCCGACCGTATCCTGCTGACCCAGCCCGCGGGGCCCTACCGACTGCTGGGCTACTCCGCGGGCGGTCCGCTCGCCCATGCAGTCGCCGTCGAACTCCAAAGCCGCGGCGCCCAGGTGTCGGCCCTGGTTCTCATGGACGGCCGCGCCGATGTCGAACCGGAAAGCGCCGTCGAGATGCCGCCTCCGGAGGCGTTGCTCGCCGAATTCGGCGGCATCGATCCCACGCTGCTCGACAACGTCGACGGGGATGCGGCGCTCGCCGACCGCGCCGCTGAACTCCTGCGCGTCGCGGGCGGCACCTTCGCGGCCCTGACCCCCGCCGATCTCGAGCATCTCTATCTCGACTACCAGCAGCTGATCCGCGAAAGCGCCGACTACCACCCGGCCGTCTTCGACGGCGACGCGCTCTTCTTCAGCAGCACCAACGGCCGACCCGGGTACATCCCCAACGCGGAAACCTGGCGGCCCTATGTCACCGGAACCATTGACGACCACCAAGTCGGCTGCGAACACAACAAGCTCACCAGCCCGCAAGCCCTGGCTGTGATCGGTCCGATCCTCGCGGACTACCTGCGCTAGGCGACCAGATCGGCGTATTCGCGGTGTTCGGCGATGTACTGCTCGACGTACCAGCAGGTCGGGATGATGGCGAAACCCTGTGCGCGCGAATCCTGCAGCGCGTATTCGACCACCTGGGCGGCCACGCCACGGCCACGGAACTCCGGGAAGGTCATGGTGTGGTGGAAGTCGCGGACTCTGGGGGGATGGTTGTCGGCGGAGCCGACGGGGCGGGTGAGATCAGCGTCTTCGCGTTCGGCGTAGTCGGCGTACCCGGCGAGGGTGTCGTCGAGATAGATCTCGAATCGGGTGTCGGCGACATTGTGCTCGAGCCTGGTGGTCATGATCGGGTGAAACTCCTCAGCGGCCGGGAATGTTCCGTCTACAGAATCGCGCCTGGGTTGAGAATGCCATGTGGGTCGAGCGCATCCTTGATCCGGCGAGTGAGAGCCATCACATCGGGACCCAGCTGTTCGGGCAGCCATGCCTTCTTCAACCGGCCGACGCCGTGTTCGCCGGTAATGGTGCCACCGAGCTCGATGGCCAGATCCATGATCTCGCCGAACGCGCGGTGCGCGCGTTCGGTCATCGCCGCATCGGTCGGATCGTGCACGATCAGCGGGTGGGTATTGCCGTCCCCAGCATGCGC
>NZ_BDBY01000046.1 GCF_001613225.1 Nocardia pseudovaccinii NBRC 100343 | reverse complement strand
CCCCGGCCTTTTCGCAGATCCCGACCATGATTTCGGCTTCGTGCCTGGCGAATTCGCCCGGTGCGTCGGAGCGGGCGACCAGCAGCGCGGCGGCCTCGCGATCCAGCCCCATCCGCATCTCGTCCTCGACCGCGTTGATCGCGACGGCGTCCATGAACTCGAGCATGGCAGGGCGCAGGGCGCCGGTGATGCCGAGGATGGCCTCGGTGGCGGCGGTCAGCGTCGCGAAGGTCGCGACCACGGTGGCCTGCGGCGGTTGGGCGGGCAGCAGCCGCAGGGTGAGCTCGGTGATCACCCCGAGCGTGCCCTCGCTGCCGACGAACATCTTGGTCAGCGACAGGCCCGCCGAATCCTTGAGACGTGGCCCGCCGAGCCGCACCACCGTGCCGTCGGCGAGCACCACCTCCATGCCGAGCACGTAATCGGTGGTTACGCCGTATTTCACACAGCACAGGCCGCCCGCGTTGGTGGCCGCATTGCCGCCGATCGAGCAAATTTCGAAGGAGGACGGGTCCGGCGGATACCACAGGCCGCGCTCGGCGACCGCACGTTTGACCTCGGCATTGAGCAAGCCGGGCTGGACCACCGCGGTGCGGGTGACCGGGTCGACGGTGATCGCGCGCATGCGTTCGGTGCTGAGCACGATGCCGCCGTCGACGGCCGTCGCACCGCCGGACAATCCGGATCCGGCCCCGCGCGGCACCACCGCGACCTTGTGTTCGTGCGCCCACCGCAACGTCGCCGCGACATCATCGGTACCGGTCGCGCGGACCACGGCCAGCGGTGTGCCCGCACTCGGATCGCGCGCCCAGTCCTGCCGATAGCCCGCCAGCAGGTCGGGATCGGTGAGTACCGCGCCGTCGGGCAGGCGGGAGATCAGGTCATGCAGGTCCACACGTTCACGCTATACGGCGGGTACGGGCCAGGGTGAGTGCCCGACTGTAACAGCCGCGCGTCCGGTTCTCCCTGGAGGTTTGCTACAACGCGGAGCCCGGCGGGATTGTGGGCCGGTCCAGTGGTGCCGGGTCCGTAGGCCGATAAGAATTCCGGACAAGGCGACCGTTCGGGGCGCTGTCCGATTCCATCAGGTGCGCAGGCGCGCCGAGGAGGTCTCATGCAGGTCGAGTCGCCGGATTACCGTGATTTGGTCGCTGCGGTGTTCTCCTACGAAGTTCTCGACGGGGGTATCGACCCGGATTCATTGCGCCGCATCCACGCGGGCGATATCGCCGAATGGGTCACGGCACTGGATCGCTCGGGCATGTTCGGCAAGACCGTGATCGCCACCCTGACCGACGAGTGGCAGCGCACACCCCGCCTCCTACTCGAGGCCCTCCTGGAAGACGTCGACGACGTCACCCGCCGCCGCTGCCTCGTCGCCTGGTCCGCCCTGGACCACCGTTCGCCCCTCACCCAGATCGGCTGATCGGATCGGGTGCCACCGATCTTGTTTCCTGGACGATCACCTGATGGACACCTGCCGCTGGCATGCTGGCGGCGTGACGAGCACCGAGTCCCTGGTGGCGGGCTTCTCTCGCTGGTGCGAGGCCGTCGTCGCGCGGCTGCCGCTGGGGCTGAATCGCCTTGTCGCCCCGACGTTTCTCGGCTTCGCGCTGATCAACGGCTGCACCTTCGGTGTCGATCTGGCGCTGCTCACGGTGCTGCACGGCTGGCTGGGACTGCCCGTATGGCTGTCGGTCACGATGGCCTATATCTGCGCGTTCGGGCTCAGCTTCGTGCTCAATCGCACGTTCAACTTCCACTCGCACGCACCGGTCGGCAGCCAGGCCGTGGTGTACGTGGTGGTTGTCGTGATCAACTACCTCGCCTTCATCCTCGGCGTCGGCAGCGGACTGACCGCGCTGGGATTGGAATACCATCTGTCGCGGCTGCTGGCGGGGGCATGCGAGGCGGTCTACATGTACTGCGCGATGCGCTGGGTGGTCTTTCGCGGGCTACCGCAAGATCTCGATATCGCTGCCGTCGACCACGACGACATCGTCGTCGGTGAGCGCCCAGTGCGCGATGCCCTCGGCCCGGTAGCGGGCGGCGAGTAGCGCGGCCGCACCGTCCGGATCGGTCGCGGAATCCAGATGCGGCACGATGCGATGGTCGACCAGACCCAGTCCGTCCCACCGTGGTTCGATGCCGCACGCCGGTTGGACTTCGGCCGGGTCGTCGGTGGATTCCAGACCGTGCAGATCCGGGGTCAGCAGACACGCGCCCGCGCTGTACCCGGCATATACCAGCGCGTCGGCGGCGAGCAGTTTCGGCAGTACGAAATCGGCTCCGCTGCGGGCGAATTGGGCGCGCAAGACGAAAGTGTTGCCGCCGCGTGCCCACACCAGTGGATACTGTGCCAATGCGGCTTCCAATTCGGTTGCGCGACCGACGAATTCGCGCAGGTCCAGCACATCGGGGGAGTAGCCGAGTTTGCGCAGCGGGATCACGTCACTGGCGACCGCACCCGCCCAGGCCGCGGGCCAGGCGTCACATGCGTTGGGAATCACCGCGACTCGGCCCGGCTCGCCGACGAGTGCGGCTAGCCGGTCGTAGTGTGCGCCGAATCGGTAGCTGGACAGGAAAAGTCGCACCGCGGCTCAGATAGTGAAGGCCAGGCTGCGCACCAGTCGGTTGCCGAGTTCCGCATCGCCGGAAATGCGGAACTCGCCTTCGTGCGCATCCGCGGTGGTGCGTCCGCCACGTAGCCGGGCGAACAGGCCGGAGCCCATCCGAACCACCACGGTGGCAGGCGCGTCCAGCTCATCGACGATATTGGCGCGGCCGTCCACCGCGACGTGCAGCGTCTGCGGCAACGGGCCGGTCAGTTCGAAGGTGATGCGCGATCCGTCCGGAGCATGCGCACCCTTCGCCACCGCCCGCCCGATGGTGCCGGTGAGTTCGCCGAAGGCCCGCTCGGCCCGCGGTCCGCCCTCGTCGACGGATACGCCGAGCGCGTCGGCGATATCGAGTTCGTGCATCCAGCAATCGAACAGCCGCACCCGCATGAACCGGCCGTAGCTGACCTTGCCGATCGGCGATACGGTCTCGGCCTGCCATTCCGCATCACCGAAGGATGCGAGCGCCGCGCGCCTGCGGTCGGTGACCTCGCGGTACAGCTCGAGTAGACGCTTACCCGACAGCGGCCGCAATCGGTCGACCCAGATCTCGTTGAGCACGCCGGTCTCGTTGCGCACATGTGGCAGCGTGGTCACATCGGTTTTGGGCCGGATCGGATCGTGCGCGGGCGGGCGTTCACCGAGCAACCAGGATTCCGTCCCGACGACGTGGGCCACCACATCGAACAGCGACCAGCCCGGCAGCGGAGACGGTGTGCGCCAACGCTCTTCGTCGAGATCGGCGACGAGCGTCGCGATCGTCTCCCATTGCTCGGACAGCAGGCCGGTCAGCTCGTTCCGGTCCTGGGTGGGGTCGGTCATTCTCGCTCCTCGGCGCTGGTCTCGTCTTCGTGTGCCAATGCCGATATTCCGGCGCGGATGGCGGCCGCGGTGGACTCGGGATCGTGCGGGCGTCGCAGCAGCAGTCCTGCGGCGAAGCTCAGTTTGTCGCCGTGCCGGCGCGGTATCACGTGCAGGTGGACGTGCGGGACGGTCTGGAAGGCCGCGGTGCCGTCATTGAGCACGAGATTCGCGCCGTCCGCGGCCAGGTCGCTGCGCCTGATCGCCAGCGCGATCCGGTGTCCGGCACGGAAAATGTGCGCTCCCGATTCGGGGTCCAGATCCGCCAATTCGGATGCGTGTCGCTTCGGGATGATCAGAGTGTGGCCGCGGGCGATCGGGCGAATGTCCAGGAACGCGCACAGCGTGTCGTCCTCGTAGACCTTGGTCGCCGGGGCCTGCCCCGCCGCGATGCGGCAGAAGACGCAGTCGTTCACACCGCCGACCATACGGCGTGCCGCTCACCGGGAACATACTCGGCATGACGCACGTCACTATGGGAAGGTATTGCGCCGCAGCGACCAGGATTCGAACCTTTATGTTGGTCGCGAATCCGACATAACGGCGGAATCCGGCCGCAACTTGTGACCGCCATCTCAGCTACGCTCACCGCGAGCCGGGTACAGTTGCGAGGATTTGGACGAACTTACTCCAAAGTAACATCGTCCGGCCGTCGACCGGTTGCTTGAAGCTCAGCCAGAGAAGGAAGTCTGACAAGTGGAGACAACGCAGAGCGTAGGCGACCAGTCGCCGCGCGGAGCGCGTGTCGGAGTCGTTCGCGAGTCAAACGCGGGCGAGCGGCGTGTCGCTTTGGTGCCCAAGATCATCCCGAGCCTGCTGAAGCAGGGCGTGGAGGTGGTGGTCGAGGCGGGCGCCGGGATCGGTGCGCTCATTCCGGACGCGGCCTATGTGGATGCGGGCGCGACCATCGGTGATCCGTGGTCGGCCGATGTGGTGGTGAAGGTCGCGCCACCCAGTGACGCCGAGGTGGCGAAGCTGCACAGTGGGCAGACCCTGATCGGGTTCCTCGCCCCGCGTAATGCCGACAACCAGATTCCGGCGCTGAAGTCGGCCGGGGTGCAGGCCTTTGCAGTGGAGGCGATTCCGCGTATTTCGCGGGCCCAGGTGATGGAC
>NZ_BDBY01000045.1 GCF_001613225.1 Nocardia pseudovaccinii NBRC 100343 | reverse complement strand
TTTCGCGGACGGTTATTCCTGGATGGTGATGACCAGTGCCGGGCAGACCGCGGCGGCCTCCCGGACGTCGGCGGCCTGGTCCTCGGGCGGGTTCGCGTCGAGCAGGATGACGATGCCGTCCTCGTCGCGCTGGTCGAAGACATCGGGGGCGACGGCGACGCACTGCCCGCAGGCGACGCACTTGTCTTCGTCGATGGTGACTTTCACGGGATGCTCCTCGCTGTCAGTGCCGACTGGTCGCGACCGACCGGGCGTCGATGATTTCCTGCCTGCGCAGGCGGGTCTGTTTGGGCATGTTCCAGCCGACGACGCCGGTGACCCGGCCGTCGAGGGTGTAGCGGGCGACGAATCTGCGCCCGTCGGTGGAACCGTCCACGATCTCCACGTCCGCTCCGGTCGGCAGGGTGCCGTGGACCTGGATCTTGGTGTCGAACTGATCGGTCCAGAAGTAGGGGACCGGGGTGTAGCGCTGTTCGGCGCCGAGCAGATTGGCGGCGACCGCGGCGGCCTGTTCGGTGGCGTTGGTGCGGTTCTCCATCCGGACCAGCCCGCCCACGTGGTCGTCGTGCCAGCGGGCGACGTCACCCGCGGCGTAAATACCCTGGGCCGCACGGCAATAGGAGTCGCACACCACGCCGTTGTCCAGCGTCAGTCCGCTGTCGGTCAGCCAATCGGTCGCCGGGACCGCGCCGACCGCGACCACCACGACATCGGCGGGCAGTTCCGCACCGGTATCCAGCCGCACGCCACCGACCCGGTCGCCGTCGTGGATGAACTCGCTGACTCCGGTGCCGAGCCGCAACCGCACCCCGCGTTCGGTGTGCAGGTCGCCGAGCAGCGGTGCGATCACCGGGCCGAGCTGTCCGGCCATGGGGGCCAACAGGGGGCCGACCACCGTGACATCCAGGCCCATAGTCCTTGCGGTGGCGGCGATTTCGGAGCCGAGCACGCCTTCACCGACGACCACGAGCCGAGTGGCGCGCAGCAGGTCCGCACGCAGGGCGATCGCGTCTTCGAGGGTGCGCAGCACGTGCACACCGGCCAGGGCGTCCGCGCCGGGCAGGGTGCGGGCGCGCACCCCGGTGGCGATCACGACGGCGTCGGCCTGCACGGACAGTCCCGATTCGGCGTGCACGATGTGGTTCACCGGATCGAGGGCGACCGCGGTCTCGCCGAGCACCAGGTCCAGCGGCATCGCGGCCAGATGCGTGGTGGGGCGCAGTTGCGCCTTCTCGGGTTCCCACGCACCGGCCAGAATCTGCTTGGACAGCGGCGGCCGGTCGTAGGGGAGCTCGGGCTCGGCGCCGAGGACGGTGATGCTGCCCTGATATCCGTTGCGCAGCAAGGCTTCCGCAGTGGACAGTCCGGCCGCCGAGGCGCCGACTACCAGTACGCTCTCGGGAACGTGCATGGCTGACTCTCTTTCGTAGGTCTTGTGGTTCGGATCAGACGAGCTGCAGGCGCCTGCGCAGCAGGGCGGCGCCCGCACCCAGCGAGACCAGACCCATGCCGACGCAGGTGACTATCTGCTGGACACCCTCGAGACCGAGGCTGTCGGCCACCGGTTCGAAGCCGACCGCCAGCGCGATGGCGAGGTTGAACAGGAACAGGAACCAGAGGGTGGGCTTCGCGGAGAGCAGCGTCTGTGCGGACTTCATGGCGATTCCTTCGAGATCGGAGCCGGTTAACGTCTGGCGTAAACGATTCCGTCCGCGGCTCGTCGCAACGAGGGAGCGCGGTCCCGAAGTCGGGGTGTACCTGGCTACACCCCTCAGCGGTACCGCGCTACACCGTCGGCGGGCACCGCGTCGCATAGCCTGGTCACATGCGGAAAACGGTGCGACAGGCGGCGCGGGCAACCGTGCAGCTGGCCAATGCCGCGGCGCTGGCCTTCGGCTCGTACCTGTTCATCTCGATGCTGTTGCTGACGCTGGCCGGTGCGCTGTCGCTGATCGGTATCGGGATGGTGCCGGTGACGGCCCAGCTGGTGCGCCAGTTCGCGGGCAGCAAGCGGCGCCAGGTGGCGGTATGGACCGGCCGCCCCGTCCCGGAGGCGTATTCGCCGATCGGCGGCCCGCTACGGCAGAGCCTGCGCGCGGTCGTGCGGGACCCGACGACGCTCGCCGACCTGCGCTGGATGCTGGCCTACTACTTCTATGGTGCCCTGGCCTACCTGGCGATTCCGTTGTGGCTGGTCGGCTTGCCTGTCGATGGCGTGTGGTGCGGTCTTTTCGGCCGAAAATCGTTGGTACTTCCCCTGATCGGTCGACTGGCCGATCTGGACGCCGAATGGTCGCGGTCGCTATTGCGACCCCCGCCCAAGGCATGGCTCGCGGCACGGGTCGACGAGCTGACGCAGACGCGCGCCAGTGCGATCGCCGCGCACGGCGCCGAACTGCGCCGGATCGAACGCGATCTGCACGACGGCACGCAGGCGCGGTTGGTATCGCTGTCCATGCGAATCGGTCTGGCGAAACGCGCGATGGATCGCGATCCCGCGAACGCGCGCAAGCTGCTCGACGAGGCGCAGCAGCTGACCGAGGAAGCGCTGACCGAACTGCGCCACATCGTGCGGGTGATCCATCCGCCGATCCTCACCGATCGCGGCCTGGCCGGAGCCATCCTGGCACTCGCGACCGACAGCGGTCTCGACGTCACCGTGGACGTGGACGAGGTGTCGCAGGGGCCGCGCGCCCCGGCGGCGGTGGAGGCCGCGGCATATTTCGTTGTCGCCGAGGCATTGACCAATGTGGTCAAACACAGCGGGTCAGAGCGGGCCGAGGTCCGAATCATTCGGATACACAACGGTTTACGCGTGTCGGTGCGCGACGAGGGCCGGGGCGGAGTCGAGGATATGTTGCGGGGCAACGGTTACGAGGCGGCCGGGTCCGGTGTCCTCGGCATGCAGCGTCGGGTCGCCGCGCTCGACGGAACCTTTACTGTGACAAGCCCCGTCGGGGGCCCTACCGAAATCGAGGTGGAATTGCCGTGCGCGTGGTGATGGCCGAGGACAATGCCCTGCTACGGGAAGGACTCGTCCTATTGTTGACCTCGGCCGGACACGAGGTCGTGGCCGTGGCGGGCAGCGGACCGGAGATCCTGCCCGCATTGCTCACCCACCGCCCGGATATCGCGGTACTCGATGTCCGGCTGCCACCGGCCTTCCGGGACGAGGGTCTGCGCGCCGCGCTGGCCGCGCGCAAGGAATTGCCCGGATTGCCGGTGCTCGTGCTCTCGCAGTACGTCGAGGAGTCCTATGCCGCCGAATTGCTCGGCGGCGGGGCCAGCGGGGTCGGCTATCTGCTCAAGGATCGGGTGGGGCGTGTCGACGAATTCCTGGAGGCACTGGACCGGGTCGCGGCCGGTGGCACCGCGCTCGATCCCGAGGTGGTGAGCCAACTGCTCACCCGCCGACGGAATTCACCGCTGGACTCGCTGACGCCGCGGGAGCGCGAAGTACTCGAATTGATGGCGGCTGGGCACGACAACGCGACCATCGCCGAGACACTCGTCGTCACCGAACGTGCGGTGAGCAAGCACATCGGCAATGTCTTCCAGAAGCTCGGCCTGCCGACGACAGATAGCGGACATCGCCGGGTGCTGGCGGTACTCGCGTACCTCAACAACGCCTAGCGGCTCGCGGGCGGCGGGGTGATCGAGCACAAGCGCCCCGTCCAGAGACCTGCGGCAGGTTCTCGACGAGGCGCTGAGTATGGGCTGCTGGGGATGAACGGTGTTACTCGATGGTGATGGCGCGCTCCGGACAGGCCATCTCGCCCTCGCGTGCCGCAGTCTCCAGATGTGCGGGCACCTCCCCTGCAAAGGGCAGGGCGTAACCGTCGTCATCGAGTTCGAACAACTCCGGTGCCGCGGCCGCGCACCGGGCATGTCCGGAACACAGCGAACTGTCGATCGTGATCTTCATCGAACAACTCCGTTCTCGAGAGTAGAGATTTCGCCGAGATCCATCGGCCCGGCGTAGGCGATGGCCAGCAGTTCCGAGAGGTCGACGCCCACTTCGGCCGCGACCTCCCGGCAGGCCGCCAGATCCTTGCGCAGGAAGGGACGGACGGTTTCGGTGTACTGATCAGGACTGCCGACTGCCGCGATATGACGCCCCGCGTTGCTGCCACCGGCGCTGACCGCGAGGGCTTCGAGCAATGCGCTGTCCTCGATACCCACCGCGCGGCCTGCCGCGAGACCGCGCAATGTCACCTGCGAGATCGTCGCGAACAGCAGATTGTTGAGCAGCTTCATCAGCATCGCCGTACCGCGCGCGCCCGTCGTTATGACGGGATCGGCATAGGCGCGCACCACCTGACGTGCCGTCGCCACATGTTCGGGCACACCGCCGAGGTAGACCACGAGCCGTCCGGCGCGCGCCGAATCCGCTGTCCCACTGAATGGTCCGTCCACGATCGCGGCCTTGCCGCTGGGTGCGAACTCGTCGAGCCGACTCAGCGTCGTCGGCGTCCCGGTGGTGTGCGATATGAGAATCGTCTCCGCGCGCATGGCTCCCACGATTTCGGGCAGCACCTCGAGCATCTGGGCATCACTGAACAGACAGCTGACGACGACGTCGGCATCCGCGATATCACCAACCCGGTCGACGAGTTCGGCTCCGGCAGCGGTGAGCCGGTCGCCGACCTCCGCGCGCCGGGTATACAGGCGGACCCGGTGACCAGCCGCGAGCAAGTGCTGCGCCATCGGTTCACCGATACGGCCCGCCCCCAGGAATCCGATCGTCGGGAGCACGCTCATGGCTTGGTGGTCGACCCCGCGTCGACGGTGAACTGCAGTCCCGTCACGTACCGCGCCTCGTCGGAAGCGAGGAACAGCACGGCATTCGAGATATCCCGCGGCTCGACATGCGTGTGCAGCGTATTCATCGCGGCCAGCGCGAACAGTGGCTCGCGTTCCTTCAGCTCCTCCAGCGCCACGCCCACCGTGATGCCGGTGTCGCTGACGCCGGTGGGATGCACGGTGTTCACCCGGATCCGGTGCTTGGCAAGCTCATTGGACAGCGCCTTCATCAGGCCGACCACACCGTGCTTGCTCGCCACGTAGTGGGCGTAGGGCACATGGCCCCGGATACCGGCGGCCGAGCTGGTGATGATGATCGACCCGCCCGCATCGGCGGCGATCATGCCGGGCACCGCGGCACGCACGGTGTTCCAGACGCCCTTGAGGTTGACGTCCATGGTGACGTCCCACTCCTCCTCGGACAATTCCCACGCGCGACCCGCACTCATCACCCCGGCATTGGCGACAATCGTGTCGAGGTGACCGAATTCGGCCGTCGCCGCGTCGACCGCGGCACGCATATCGCTGAGCGAGCGCACGTCGGCCTGGAGGGTGACGCACCGGCCGCCGACGGCCTCGACCAGCTTCGCGGTCTCCTCGAGCTGTTCCTTCGTCGCCAGCGGATAGGGCAGCGCCTGGCTGATCTCCTGGCAGACATCGGTGATCACGACGGCGGCCCCCTCTTCCGCCAGCCGCACCGCATGCGAGCGGCCCTGGCCGCGCCCAGCTCCGGTGACGAGTGCGACCTTGCCCTCTACACGCCCCATACCAAACCTCAGTTCCTTTGTTGTGCAATGCTTTCCGCGTACCTGACCGATATGGCCGGTCAGGAGCCGAGCAGGTCGGCGGCGGCCTCGCGCAGTGCGCGCAGCCGGGTTTCGAGCAGCTCCCGCTCGGCGGCCTCGGCCGGACCGAGTTCGGGTAGCCGCGCCTCCACCTCGCCGATCTCCTCCTGCAGGCGGCCGTAGGCCTCCTCGCGGGTCAGCAGGTCCAGTTCCGTCCAGTCGGAGCGCTCGGACTCGGGCTTGCGACTCATGCGGGCAGGTTGTAGAGCCGACGGGTGTTGAGCTCGACCATCGCGTGTACTTCGTCATCCGGTACGTCGGCGAGCACTTCGGCCGCGTAGGCACGGCTCTTGGGCCAGTACGAGTCCGAGTGCGGGTAGTCGCATTCCCAGGTGATGCGCTCGACGCCGATGTGGTGGCGCACCTCGATGCCGAACCGGTCGTCGATGAAGCAGCCGTGGAAATGCTTCTTGAACAGGTCCGACGGCCGCACATCCTGATTGATGTTCTGGTAGAAGCGGTGCCGCTCCCACGTTCCGTCCATCCGCTCCAACATGTACGGCATCCAGCCGATGCCGCCTTCGGACAGACCGACCTTCAGCTTGGGGTGCCGGTGGAACACCGGCGAGAACAGCAGGTCCGCGGTGGCGAACATGGAGTTGCAGCCGAACAGCGAGATGGTCACCGCGAACGGGGCATCCTCGGAGGTCTTCGGCGGTTTGCCCGAGGTGCCGAAGTGCAGGCACAGCGGCATATCGGTCTCCTCGAGCGCGGAGAACATCGGATCCCAGTAATCGCTGTAGAACGACGGCAATCCCAATGGCGCCGGATTCTCCGGGAAGGAGATCGCCTTCGAGCCCTTGGCGGCGACGCGGTGGATCTCCGCGACGCACGCCTGCACATCCCACAGCGGCAGAATGCTCAGTGGGATGAGGCGGTCGGCCGGACCGGCCGTGCACCACTCGTCGAGCACGAAGTCGTTCCACGCCTGTACACACAGCAGCGCGAGTTCTTTGTCCTGGCCCTCCAGGAATACCGTGCCCGCGAAGCGCGGGAATGATGGGAAACACAGCGCGCCCCAGACGCCGTCGAGGTCCATATCGCGCAGCCGGGCCTTCGGGTCGTAGCAGCCCGGGATCATCTCGTCGTAGCGAGTCGGCTCGGTGCCGAATTCCTCGGGCTTCTTACCCGAAACGGCATTCAGGCCGATGTACGGGTAGATGCGACCCTCATAGGTCCACACCTCCGCCGGTGCGGCATTGCCCTCTCGAGTCTGCTCCACGATCCGCGGACCGGCCTCCCGGTACTTCGCGGGCAACCGGTCCACCCACAGCCGCGGGGGCTCGATCAGGTGGTCATCGGTCGACAGCAGCTTCATCCATGGCTGCAATGGCATCGTTGTGCTCCCTCGTCCAGATCGCGGCGCGCCGGGGGAACCGCCTCCCGCAGGGGGCTTGCTCCGCCCTCGACACACGCAGTGCAGAGCCGAAAGCCAGCTGTGTGCTGGCCCACAAACTCTATATCACTCGGTTTATTGTGTACACCTGATTACTTCTCACTCAGCGGAAACTGTGCCTTAGTCAACTAATCAGTCAATATTCAGTCTACCCATTTCCGGTTGAACTCACTATGCTCATGGCACCGGCTCGCCGGGATCGTGCGGCCGCGCTGTGTCCACGCCCAGCGCCGGAGTAGAGCCGCGCCCGCACTCGAGGAGTCCCGCCGCGCCGCGAGAGTCGATGGAAGGAAAACCCACGATGGGTCGAGTACAGGACAAAGTCGTCTTCATTACCGGAGCCGCCCGCGGCCAGGGGCGCGCACACGCGCTGCGGCTTGCGGAAGAGGGCGCCGACATCATCGCCGTGGATCTGTGCGAGAACATCGCCACCAACGGCTATGCGTTGGCGACTCAGGACGATCTCGATGAAACCGCCCGCCTGGTGGACAAGCTCGGGCGGCGCATCGTCGCCCGCAAGGCCGATGTGCGCGATCCCGCCGCGCTGAAGGCGGCAGTGGCCGAGGGCGTGGCCGAGTTCGGTCGGCTCGACGGCGTGGTGGCACAAGCCGGTATCGCCCCGTTGGGGCCGCAGGACAGTGCGCTGGCCTTCATCGATGCCATCACCGTCGACTTCAACGGCGTGGTCCATGCCGTCGAGGCGGCCCTGCCGCATCTGAAGGCCGGTGCCTCGATCGTCGCGACCGGATCGATCGCGGCACTGATTCCCGCGAGCGTCGACAACCCGGCCAACGGTCCCGGGGGGCTCGGTTACTCCTTCGCCAAGCGCACCGTCGCCGCCTTCATCCACGATCTTGCGACAGTGCTGGCATCCCGGCAGATCAGAGCCAATGCGGTGCACCCGACGAACGTCAACACCGACATGCTCAACAACGAGCTGATGTACCGCTCGTTCCGGCCCGATCTGGAGAATCCGACGCGCGAGGACGCCTTGGTTTCCTTCCCCGCGACCACCGGCATGGGTAACCCCTACGTCGAGCCGGAGGACATCGCCGACGCCGTGCTCTTTCTGATTTCCGAGGAATCCCGCTGGGTCACCGGCATGCAGATGCGCGTCGACGCGGGTGGTTACGTCAAGAAGCGCCCCCAGCTGCCGACTTTCTGACCGGGTGGGTGGGCAGTGGTCGGCTGCCCACCCACCGCTTTCAGGCTCGGGCCGAGCGCGCCACATATCGCGCGATCACATTGCGCTGAATCTCGTTGGTGCCCTCGCCGATTTCGAGGATCTTGGCATCGGCATAGAAGCGCGAGATCTTCGACTCGCGCATATAGCCGTACCCGCCGTGGATCTGGACGCTGGCGCTGGCCGCGCGATTGGCCACCTCGGAGGCGTACACCTTGGCCATGGCCGCCGCCTGGCCGAACGGCCTGCCCTGGTCGGCGAGCCACGCGGCGCGATAGACGAGGGCGCGGGCCGCTTCGACCTCGGTGGCCATATCGGCGAGCTTGTGCTGTACCGCTTGGAACGCCGAGAGCGTCTTGCCGAACTGCTCGCGCTGGGACGCGTGGCTGGCCGCGAGATCGAGCGCCTCTTGGGCCAGTGACAGTGCCAATGCGGCGACGCTGATGCGGCCGCCGTCGAGCACATCGAGGAACTGCCGCAGCCCGTTGCCCTCGTCGCCGATCAGGTTCTCGCCCGGAATCCAGCAATCGTCGAAGATCAGCTCCCGCGAATCCATCGCATGCCAGCCGAGCTTCTTCATCGGATGCCCGACGGTGTAGCCCGGCGTGCCGGTCGGCACGAAAAACGTTCCGTACCTTCTGGTTCCGTCATCGTCGGTACCGGTCACCGCGAGAATCGTGACACCGAGGCTGATCTCGGTGCCCGCATTGGTGATGAACATTTTGGTGCCGTTGATGAGCCATCCGTCGCCGTCCCGCTTTGCGGTGGTCCGGATACCGGCCGCATCCGAGCCCGCGGTCGGTTCCGTCAATCCGAAGGCGCCGATATGGGTTCCGTTCGCGAGCGGCGTCAGCCATTTGGCCTTCTGTTCCGCGGTGCCGAAGGTGGCCAGGGGGAGTGAGGCGATGGTGGAGTGGGCATTCCAGCAGGCGGCCAGTGACTGATCCGCCGCGCCGATCATTTCCATGGCGGCCACGTAGGAGACGAACCCGGCATCGGTGCCGCCGTACTCCGGTGCGACGAGCAGCCCGGTCAAGTCCAACTCGCCCATTTTCAAGAAGACCTCGGACGGGAATCGTTCCTGCTCCGACCAGGACTCGGCGTGCGGCTCGATCTCCCGTTCGGCGAAGTCACGGCACAGCTTCTGTAGCTCGATCGCCTCGGCGGGCAGGTCTAGATCCATAGCGAGTCCGTCCTGTCATCTGGTCGCCAACAGCGACTCTTGTTTTTTCGAACACTCGGTATAATATTGACTGTCGGTGCCGCACGTCAACAGTCGCACCGCGGGCGAGGCCGTCGAGCGATCGGTGAGAAATCCATGACAATGACTGAATCCAACTTGCGGACAACGGACTTGGGGAATGCGGCGACGCTGACCGAGATGTACCGGAGAATGCTGACGATTCGGCGGTTCGAAGAGCACGCCGCCCGGCTCTACCGCGACAGCCGGATACCCGGATTCCTGCACCTTTCCATCGGTCAGGAGGCATCCGCGGTCGGCGCCTGCTGGCCACTGGACGACCGGGATGTGGTGACCTCGACCCATCGCGGCCACGGCCACTGCATCGCCAAGGGCCTGGATGTCGACGGCATGTTCGCCGAGCTGATGGGCAAGGAGACCGGAACCTGTAAAGGGCGCGGCGGATCCATGCACATCGCGGATCCACGCAAGGGGATCTTCGGTGCGAACGGCATTGTGGGCGCGGGCCTCCCGATCGCGGTCGGCGCCGGTACCGCGGCTCAGCTGCGCCGGGGCGGCGGCGTGGTCGTCGCCTTCTTCGGCGACGGCGCCATCGCGCAGGGCGTGTTCCATGAATCGGTCAACTTGGCCGCGGTGTGGGACCTGCCCGTCATCTTCTTTTGTGAGAACAACGGCTACTCCGAATTCTCCGCGGCGGCCGACCAGCACCGGGCGACCCTGCGCGAGCGCGCGGCGGGCTACGGCGTCGAATACCACGGGGTGGACGGCAACGATGTCGTGCAGGTCGCGGCGCTACAGCGCGAGCTGGTCGCGCGGCTGCGCGCCGGGGCGGGCCCGATGATCGTCGAGGCCACCACCTACCGCTGGCACGGGCACTACGAGGGCGATCCCGAAAGCTACCGGGATGCCGAAGAACTCGCCGAATGGAAGAAGCGCGATCCGCTGATCCTGCTCGGCGACACCATGCGCGGGCGCGGGCTGGCCGAGCAACTGGCTGTCGTCGAGCGCGAGGTCGATGCCGTGATCGCGCACGCGATCGAGCAGGCCACCGCCGCACCGTATCCCGCCGCCGAGACGGTCGGCGATTTCGTCACCACGCCACGTGCCGAAATACCGGAACCGGCGACCCCGACCGGCGGAACGCTGAAGATCATGCATGCGATCACCAATGCGCTGACCCGCGAGCTCGAGGACGATCCGACCGTCTTCCTGGCGGGTATCGATGTCGGAAAAGGCGGCAATGTCTACGGTCTGACTCGCGGTCTGGCCGACAAATTTCCGGGCCGGGTCCGCGACACCCCGATTTCCGAAAGCGCGATCATGGGGACCGCGGTGGGTGCGGCGATGGCGGGCTACCGCCCGGTCGTCGAATTGATGTACTTCGACTTCATCGGCGTCTGCCTGGATCAATTGATGAACCAGGCGGCCAAATTGCGCTTCATGACCGGCGGTGCGGTGACCATGCCCCTGGTCGTGCGCACCCAGTTCGGCGCGGGCAAATCCTCCGGCAGTCAGCATTCCCAGAGCCTGGAGGGTCTGCTCGCGCATATCCCCGGGTTGACGGTGGTGATGCCGTCGACTCCGGCCGACACCTACGGCTTGTTGCGGGCCGCGATCCAGGATCCCAATCCGGTGATCTTCATCGAGAACCGCCTGCTGTACGGCAAGAAGGGGCCTGAGCCGTCGGCGGATCACCTTGTGCCACTCGGCAAGGCGATCGTGCGACGTCCGGGCGTGGATGCGACCGTGGTGTCGTACTCGAAGATGATGTACGACTGCCTCGCCGTCGCCGATCGCCTGTCCGCCGAGGGCATCGAGGTCGAGGTCATCGATCTGCGGACCATCAGTCCGCTGGACTTCGATACCGTCCTGACGT
Source organism: Nocardia pseudovaccinii NBRC 100343 (assembly GCF_001613225.1). Taxonomy (GTDB): domain Bacteria; phylum Actinomycetota; class Actinomycetes; order Mycobacteriales; family Mycobacteriaceae; genus Nocardia; species Nocardia pseudovaccinii. The sequence goes on along the minus strand of NZ_BDBY01000045.1, from coordinate 12,165 downwards.
CGCTGAAAAAGACGAATCGTCTGGTGGTCGTCCACCAGGCCGTCGGCGAATTCGGTGTCGGCGCCGAACTGGCCGCCCGCGCGGTCCGCGAGGGATTCTGGTACCTGGACGCGCCGGTGATCCGGGTGACCGCCGGTGCGACACCCGCGCCGTACACTCCGGCGCTGGAGCAGATCTGGCTGCCCGATGAGGCGCGCATCGAGGCCGCGATTCGCGAATCGCTGGACGCCCACCCGGGACAGACACCGACACGGTAGTTTCTACCGACCGTTCACTCTGCGTATACTCGGTTCGCACGCGACCGCGGGAGGGATGAGATGGCTCGACCACCAGGACACGGACCCGCCTACGAGGTCAAGCGACAGGAAATCATCGATACGGCCGCGGCGCTGTTCGCGAAAAAGGGCTATGCCGCGACCGGGATCATCGAGATCGGTGACACGGTCGGCTTGGCCAAGGGCGCGCTGTACTACTACATCGGCTCCAAGGAAAATCTGCTCGTCGAAATCCAGAGCCGGGTTCTCGACCCGTTGCTGGTCGTCGCCGCGCGTATCCAGGAGTTGGATGCGCCGCCACTGGTCAAACTCCGGTTGTTGTCCGAGGAATTGCTGAACGTCATCTTCGAGCGCTTGGACCATATCTGGGTGTACGAACACGACTATCGCCAACTGACCGGCGAGAATCTGTCCCGCATGCTCGAAAAGCGCAAAGAAGTCGAACATGTCGTGCGGTCGCTGCTGGTCGACGCAATGGACGACGGATCGCTGCGCAAGGCCGATCCGACCCTGGCCATGCTGCAGTTTCTCAATATGCACAACCGCACCTACCAGTGGCTGGATCCGGATAAGCGCTGGGATGCGAAATTCCTGTCGAAGTCCTACTGCCACACGCTCTTCAACGGCTTCGCCGATGGCAAATGCGATCTCGAGGCGCTGGAGGCGCGGGTCGAGGCGCAGACGGCAGCGAGTACCACCTAGTACCCGACCGACCGGAACGCCGCGTTCGACAACCACGTGTTGTCGGACGCGGCGTTCGGCGTTTCCGGTGTCGGCACGCGGGATCTTGACAGATTTGCGGTTTTGGTTTTGTATACCGAGTGTTCTAATTAATTGACTGTCCCGGCAAGGGAGGCCGACATGGGTTCGAGGCTCGAAGGCAAGACCGCGGTGGTGACCGGAGCGGGTGGCGCGCTCGGCTCGGCGGTCGCCCTGCGCTGTGCCGAGGAGGGGGTTCGCGATCTCGTCCTCGCCGATCTCGATGTCGATGCCATGGCATCGCTGGCGGATACATTGCGCGCCAAGGGAATTGCCGTGGCGACCGAACGGCTGGACGTCGCCGACGGTGACGAGTTCGACGCGCTCATCCGGTCTGCCGTCGAGCGCAGCGGCACCGTCGATGTGCTGGTGAATACCGCGGGCATCGTGTCGCCGAACGCCCGTATCCACCATCTGTCTACCGGGGACTGGCAGCGCACCATGTCGGTCAACTTGACCGGCACCTTCCATGGCATCCGCGCCGTCGCCCGCGCACTGCGCAAGAAGGCGAATGTCTCCATCGTCAATATCGCCTCCGTCAGCGGGCTGACCGCTTGGGCGTATGCCGCTCCCTATTGCGCGTCGAAGGCCGGAGTGATCCACCTGACCCGGGTCGCCGCACTCGAATACGCCAAGGAGGGAATTCGGGTCAATGCCGTATGTCCCGGTACCTTTCCGACGGCCGTGCACGACGGCCTGCCCGCCGAGGCGATGAATGCGATCGAGGCCAAGCATCCGCTCGGATTCGGCGCACCGGCCGACATCACCGGCGCGGTCGTCTATCTCGCCAGCGATGAATCCCGTTGGGTCACCGGGCATTCCCTGGTCGTCGACGGCGGCTACTCATTGCCGTGATGTGGCGGAACCGTCGTCGATGGTTGTCTGCCGCGCGACAGTTGATTAGTCTGACCGGTACAGAAAATATACAGCTTCCTCTTCACAGCGAAGGCCCGTGAATGTTCAACTTCGCCGCCGTGTTCGACCGGAACGCGCAACAATACGCAGCCGAAATCGCATTGTCCGAAGGCGATCGGGCCCTGACCTACGCCGAGCTGCGCACCCGCGTGCATGCGCTGGCCCTCGCGCTGCGTGAACTGGGAGTCGCCGCGGGCGATATCGTCGCCGTGCTGTTGTACAACCGGGTCGAATTCGTGGAAACCATGCTCGCGGCCAATCACATCGGCGCCGCGATCATGCCGCTGAACTATCGGTTGTCCCCGGCGGAATGGCAGTACATTCTCGAGCATTCGAACGCGGGCGCCATCGTGACGGAGCCGGAGTTCACGGCGGGGATCGATGCATTGGCGCCGTCGCTGCCGCTGTTGCGACACCGCGTGACGCTGGATGCCGCGCCGGATCCGTCGTGGCTGGAATACGACGCGCTGGTCGCACCGACTATCGGCCGCACGACCGAGGTCGTCGATGTGGAACCCGATGCGCTGCAACGACTTATGTACACCTCGGGCACGACCTCGCGCCCGAAGGGCGTGATGATCTCGCATCAGAATCTGACCTGGAAGAACCTCGCGCACATCATCGAGTTCTCACTGACCGCCGCGGACAACACCCTGGTGTGCGGCCCCCTCTACCACGTGGGCGGTATGGATCTGCCGGGTCTGGCCACCTTCCACGCCGGTGGCCGACTGAGCCTGATCCGCCGGTTCGACGCCGCCGCGGTGATGGACGCGATCGAACAGCTGCGCCCGACCAATGTCTGGCTGGCGCCGTCGATGATGAACGGCCTGCTGCAACTGCCCGATATCGCCGATCGCGACACCTCGTCGATCCGCTTCATCACCGGCGGCGGTGAGAAGATGCCCATTCCGCTGCTCGACCGGATCGCCGATGCGTTCCCGGGCGTCTGGTTCGCCGACGCGTACGGCCTCACCGAAACCGTCTCCGGCGACACCGTCAACGACGCCGAGCACATGCGATCGAAGGTCGGCTCGGTCGGGCGGCCGGTGGCCGATGTCGAGGTCGCCATTTTCGACGAGCGCGATACCCATGTTCCGGCCGGACAACTCGGTGAGATCGTCATCCGCGGGCCCAAGGTGACCTCCGGCTACTGGCGGGACGAGGCGGCGACCCGCTCGGCACTGCGCAACGGGTGGTTCCACACCGGCGATATCGGCCGTCTCGACGAAGACGGTTACCTCTACATCGAGGACCGCAAGAAGGACATGATCGTCTCGGGCGGGGAGAATATCGCCACCCCGGAGGTCGAGCGGGTGCTGTACGAGAACCCGGACATCATCGAGGCGGCGGTCGTCGGCATGCCCCATCCGCGCTGGGGCGAGGTGCCGAAGGCATTCGTCGTGCTGCGTGCGGGTAGTCACTTCGACCCCGAGGCGCTGAAGGATTTCTGTCGCACCCGCTTGGCCAAATACAAAGTGCCCGCGGAGATCGAATGCATCGACACCTTGCCGAGAACCCCTTCCGGAAAGGTGCTCAAGCGCGTATTGCGCGACGGTACAGCCTGATTCGCGCACACGGCCGTCGCGACACCCCCGTCCGCACGCCCGGAATCGCCGATATGCCGTAAAGCGGTGGCGGCGTGCCGCAGCGAGTTCATGAGCGCGCCGCCGGATCACCGGCGGCGCCGCGCGGCAGGCATACCGCCGCGTTCTCGGTGCGCCGTAGGAATTCGAGCATGAAAGCGCCGCCCACGAATCCTGTTGCGCCGGTGAGATGGTGCGGCCGATACCCACTGTGCGGCTTCGGCGTTCGTCATCGCGCGCACCGAACAGCATCTGGCAACCGTCACCGCCGTAGTGGTGTAGCCAGGTACACCGTCCATCCGGGACCGCGCTCCCTCGCCCCGGTGCGTCGTCCTCGGCATCGTCGAGTTGACGAACTTCGGAATTCGAGGGCTGTCGGGCCGGGCCCGCAGTCGACAACAGGAGGATGGCATGACGACAGTAGGTATCGCGACCGGCGCGGGCCGGGGCATGGGCAATTCGTGTGCGCAGCGCATGGTGGATTCGGTGGACGTGCTGCTGCTCGTCGACCGGGACGAGGCGACGGTGACCGCGGCTGCCGAGGAACTGGACCAGGCCGGGCGCGCGAGCGTCGAACCGTTCGTCCTCGATATCACCGATGTCGAGGGGTTGGCTCGACTCGCTGCTCGCACAGGCGAACTCGGCACACTGCGCGCGGTCGCGCATGCGGCGGGCATCTCGCCGACCATGGCGGACTGGCGCCGGATCTTCGAGGTCGACCTGATCGGCACGGCTCGGCTGGCCGAGGCGCTGCGGCCGATGGCCACGACGGGGACGGCGCTGGTGTGCTTCGCATCGATGTCGCCGATGCTCGATCCCTCAGTGCCCGATCCGGCGGCGTTGGCGATTCTGGACGATCCACTCGACGAGACGTTCCTGGAGCGCATGCGCGAGACGCTCGGCGTAGCTGTCGAGAACACGGGCATCGCGTACAGCTGGGCCAAGCGCGGCGTGCACCGGTTCGTGCGGCAGGAGGCAATGCGCCTGGGTCCGGCTGGCGCGCGCATCTGCTCGGTATCGCCCGGCGTCATCGCAACGCCCCAGGGCAAACAGGAAGCCGAGGCGCATCCGATCATGGGCAAGCTGGTCGAGGGCACGCCGTTGCGGCGGATGGGCAAATCGGGTGAGGTTGCCGCCGTGGTCGCCTTCGCGCTGTCGGATCAGGCGAGTTTCCTCAATGGCATCGACCTGCTCGTCGACGGCGGCGCGTATGCCGCCGTGCAGGTGGCGTCCGGGAAATAGGTTCACTCTTTTGTCCCGGGTCCGGCGGCTGACCTTGATTGTACCGACCGATAGGTCTAACATTCGATTGTCGCCGGGCATCAGGCAGTCGAACGGGAGTCGCAGATGAGGTTTGTTCGCGAGGCAGTCGCATGACCGTGCCGGAGCAGGTGCTGGTGGTCGGTGCGTCGGCGGCCGGACTGTCGACGGTGGAATCGCTGCGGCGCAAGGGCTTTCAAGGCCCGATCACGGTGCTCGGCGATGAGCCGCATGCGCCTTACGATCGGCCGCCGCTGTCCAAGCAGGTGCTTTCGGGCGCGTGGGAGCCGGATCGGGCCGCGCTGCGCAAGCAGGAGATGCTGGCGGCATTGGATGCCGAATTCGTACTCGGGGCCGCGGCGACAGGGTTGGATCCGGCGACCCGAACCGTGCGTACTGCAGCCGGACACGAATTGCGGGCGGACGCGGTCGTGCTCGCCACGGGGGTGCGGGCGCGGACATTGCCCGGACACGATGACCTGATCGGTGTGCACGTATTGCGCACCCTCGACGACGCGCTGGCGCTACGGGCGGACCTGCTGATCAGCTCGCGGTTGGTCGTCGTCGGCGAGGGCGTCCTCGGTGCCGAAATCGCCGCCACCGCAAGCACGCTCGGGCTGGACGTGACGATGACCGGTCCGCAGCCGGCCCCCATGGCTCTGCAGGTCGGCCCGATGGTGTCGAAACTGTTGGCGGACTTGCACACCGAGCGCGGTGTGCGGCTGCGACTCGGCACCGGTGTCGTCGGCCTGGACGGCGCGGACGGTCGGGTTACCGGCGTGCGGCTCGGCACCGGCGAGGTGCTGCCCGCCGATGTGGTGGTCGTCGCGATCGGCGCGGCCCCGGCGACCGAGTGGCTGAAAGGCAGTGGGCTGCAGCTCGACAACGGCGTGGTCTGCGATTCCCGCTGCCGCGCCGCCGAGGGAATCTACGCCGTCGGCGATCTGGCCCGGTGGCATCACGAGCAGTTGGGCGGGCTGATCCGCCTGGAGAACCGGACCAATGCCACCGAGCAGGCCGCGGCCGTCGCCGGTGTGATCATGGGGGAGGACCACCCCTATGTGCCGGTGCCCTACTTCTGGACCGATCAATTCGACGTGAAGATCCAGGTGCACGGCAGGCTCCCCATCGGCGCCGAGGTCGACATCGTCGACGGTGACCCGGCGACCGGACGGTTCGTCGCGCGGTACCGCGAAGCGGGTGTCGTCACCGGAGTCCTCGGCTGGAATATGCCCAAGCAGACTCGCCTGCGCCGACAGGAGATCGTCGATGCGCTCCCGAGTCTCGCGGTAACCAGCCCTCGGCTCTGATCGCCTTCAGTCCCAGCCCAATTCACCGAAAGACCAGGAGAGACCCGATGAAGGTTGTCATCGACGAAGACAAGTGCGTCGCGGCCGGAAATTGCGTTGCCGCCGCCGTCGAGGTGTTCGACCAGCGTGACGAGGACGGCATCGCGGTGCTGCTGAACGAACACCCATCGGCCGAACAGGCCGATGACGTCCGTCAGGCGGCGGCCGTCTGTCCCGCGATGGCGATCTCCATCGAGGAATGAAATGTCGACCCAAGGAGAGCCGATCATGACCGAGACCGTGGATATCCCCGAATACCCGACGCCGCGAGATGCCAAGTGCCCGTTCCTGCCTTCGCCCGAATTGCGTGAGCTGCACGCCGCCGGTGTCCCGCTGTCGCGAGTGCGCACCTGGGATGGTCTGACCCCATGGCTCATCTCATCGCACGCCGCCCAGCGGCAGGTAATGGCCGATCCGCGGGTCAGCGCAAACGATCATCTGCCCGGGTTCCCGTATATGACCCGGGCCATCGCCGAGACGATCCACGAACGGCCGAAGACCCTCTTCGACACCGACGGCCCCGAGCACGCGCGATTGCGCCGGATGCTGACGAATTCGTTCACGCGCGGGCGGATGGAGAAGGTTCGCCCCGCGATCCAGCGGGTCACCGATGAGCTCATCGATAAGATGCTGTCCGGCCCGAACCCGGCCGACCTGGTGGAGGCGCTGTCGCTGCCACTGCCGTCGCTGATGATCTGCGAACTGCTCGGCGTGCCGTACGAGGATCACGACTTCTTCGAGGGGCACGCCAAGATCACCAATGGCCGGGAGGTGACCCCGGAGGAGAGCAACGCCTCGAATGCGGAGCTCGGCGCCTACTTGGGCAAGCTGATCGTGGCCAAGATGGAAAAGCCCGAAGAGGACGTGGTCTCCGACCTCGCGGCGCGGGTCAAGGCGGGCGAGCTGGATATGCCCGGCGCCACCATCATGAGCATGATCATGCTCATCGCCGGTCACGAGACCAGCGCGAATATGATCACGCTCGCGACCGCGCTGCTGCTGCAGAATCCGGACCAGCTGGCACTGCTGCGCGAAACCGAGGACAAGAAGGTCATCGCGAGCGCGGTCGAGGAGTTGCTGCGCTATCTGACCATCCCGCATCTGCTTCAGCGGCGCATCGCCACCGAAGATATCGAGGTCGAAGGACACACGATCCGTGCGGGGGAGGGCATCATCAGTTCATTGCCCTCGGCCAACTTCGACCCGATGGCTTTCCCGGAGCCCGAGAAGCTGGATCTCCTGCGCGAGGCGCGCCACCATCATGCCTTCGGCTGGGGCCCGCACCAGTGCATCGGCCAGCAGCTCGCGCGCATCGAACTCGAGGTCGTATTCGGCACCCTCTACCGTCGCATCCCGACGCTGCGGCTGGGCGTCGACTTCGACCAGCTGCGGTTCAAGGGTGATTCGCTCGCCTACGGCATCTACGAACTGCCGGTCGCCTGGTAGCGATTAGTACCCTCATTTCCAAGACTGGACTGACCGGTACAAGTAACCTTGGGTGCGGATCCCTGAACCGATAGCCACCAGCGCATCGAGGGACGAGAGAGGTACCGCATGTTCAAGGAGTTCGTCGCCTCCGGTGACTCGCACATCATCGAACCGGTCGATCTGTTCAAAACCCGGCTGCCCGTACATCTTCGGGAACGGGCGCTCTGGGAAGAGGAATTCACGCTCGACGAGCCGATCGTGCCGGGTGGACACACCGAGTTCAAGAAACTGCACACGATCGGCTTCGACGGCTGGACCATTTCGAAGTACCGGCAGACCGCCGGGCCGACTCCGGACGGCGAGCCGGAGCACATCCTGCGGGATATGAATATCGATGGCGTCGACGCCGCCGTCATGTTCCCGAATCTGTCGCTGTTCGTGCTGTTCACCGACGACCACGAGTTGTCGATGGCGCACGCGCGCGTCTACAACGATTACATCGTCGAGCGCTACCTCCGGTACAAGGACCGGATGCGCCCGACCGCCGCCATCCCCGTCACCGATGTCCCGGACGCGGTCGCCGAGATCGAACGCTGCGCCCGCGCCGGACTCGGTGCCATCCTGCTCCCGGAGTTGCCGCCGGTGCCGTACTGGTCACGGCATTACGACCCGATCTGGGCTGCCGCGCAGGCCAACGGAATGCCGGTGTTCTTCCACGTCGCCACCGGCGGGGTTTCGGTCAAGGAAGAAACCTCGGAGACGGCGGTCACCGTCAAGGGGCTGATGATGGCCGTCAATATGGGCAAGGGCCAGCTCACCGACGATATGGTGGCGGGCCGGACCATGGGCGGCGGCAATACCGCCTCCGCGATTCCGCAAGGCATCATCGCCGACCTGGTCGGCGGCGGCGTCTGTGAACGCTTCCCGAATCTGCACTTCAACCTGGTCGAGTACAGCGCGGGATGGCTTGTCTCGTACCTCGGCGTGATGGATCGGTCGTGGCGGACCGGCACCGGCCAGGACCCGGACTGGTGGCTCGGCTTCTGGGACGACACTCGCTCGCCGAAGGATCAGCCGACCATGGGACGGCTGTTCAATATAAATGCGAAGTGGCCGTGGCCGCTGAAGCCGAGTGAGTATGTGCAGCGCCAGATCCACGTCCAGTTCGCCGATGACCCGACCGCGGTCAAGGCCCGGCACATCACCGGATTGACGACCATCATGTGGGGCAACGACTACCCGCATGCGGAGGGAACTTTCCGCGGCAGCGCCGAATGCATCGCGGAGAATTTCGAAGGGGTTCCCGACGAGGATCGCGCGGCGATCCTGGGCGGCACCCTCGCCGACGTCGTCGGCTTCGACAAGTCCGAGAAGCTCGCTGAGATCCCCGAGGGCGTCTGACCCGCGCTCGCGTGCCCGGAGCCGAGCCGCTCCGGGCACGAACGTTCCGTCGGCCGGATTCGCCTCCAGATCCACATCATCGGGGACCACCACCTGCCGGGAAGCGGGAGTGCCGAGCACTTCCACCTGGAGGCGAATCCATCCGGCAGCGAACCTGGCTTCGGCGGATCGAGTCTGTCAGAACAGGTAGCGTCCGCCGTTCACGCTGAGCGTCTGCCCCGTGACGTAACCGGCCTCGTCGGAGGCGAGATAGGCGACCGCGTGGCCGATCTCCTCCGGCTGCCCGGCCCGCTTCATCGGCATATGCGCGGCCGCCGCTTCCACGTCGATGGTCTGGCGGGTCAGCGGGGTGTCGATGAATCCGGGCGGAACATGGTTGACGGTGATTCCCTGTTCGATGAACTCGACGGCCAACGCCTTCGTCAGGCCGATCACGCCGCCCTTGGAAGCCGCGTAGTGGGCCATGCCCGGTGCTCCGGTCTGCGCGGAGGACGAGGAGATATTGATGATCCGGCCCCAACCGGCCGCGAGCATATCGGGGACCAGCGCCTTGGTAACCAGGAAGGGGCCCTTGAGATTGATCCCGATCATGCGATCCCAGGAGTCCTCGGACAGGCTCGTGAAGGGCTCGTACGTGGTGATTCCGGCATTGTTGACCAGCACGGTGACGGGTCCGAGCTCGGCGTGGGTGCGGGCCGCCGCCGTTGCGATGGCATCGGCATCGGCCGCATCGCCGACGACCGCGATGGCGGTGCCGCCCGCTTCGCGGATCGAGGCGACGGTCTTCTCGGCGTTCTCCGGATTCAGGTCCCAGATCGCGACGGCGGCGCCCTTGGCCGCGAGTACGGTCGCGATGGACTGGCCGATCCCGCTACCGCCGCCGGTGACGACGGCGATCTTGCCTGCGAGTGACATATTCGTTCCTTTGCGTCGAAATCGGTTGCCGGGCCGGGTTATTCGCCCGGCGCCGATTCGCCCAGCGCGGCACGGGCGGCGGTGCGTGCCGCGGTCGCCCGCGGGAATCCGGCATAGCCGCTGGCGTGGTAGATGACCTCGGCGATCTCGTCCTTGGTCAGTCCGTTGGTCAAGCCGATGCGGACGTGGTGGCCGAACTCGGTCTCGGACCCGAGCGCGATCAGGATGCCGAGCGTGACCAGACTGCGATCGCGCGGGGCGAGTCCCTCCCGGCCCCACAGCTGGGCCCACACACTGACCAGGCCGATCTCCACGAGGTCCTCACCGAGCTGACCATCGCGCAGGTCGATATCACCCTCGGGAAACACGCCGGGCAGGGCCGCGCGCATCACCGCGAGACCCTCGGTGCGCAAGTCGGTGTCCTTGGTTGTCATCAGCGACTCCCATCGCATTCCGTTGTGCTGCTGGTTGCCGCAATGTTAGAACAATCGGTCGGTACAATCAATGAGTGGACAGCGTCTCGCGTGCGAAATGTTCGGACGAGGACGCTGTTGATTCCGATCGGATTCGGCTCTAGTCTCGTGACCAACGTCATAGACCGACCGGTCGAAACATCTTTGGCGTCGTGCAGCAGGCGACCCATTCGAGATTGGAGAACGTATGAGTGGATCGGCGAACGCCGCTGGTACGACGGCTGACGCGGTCGACGTCCTGGTGGTCGGCGCGGGCGTGACGGGCATCTATCAGCTGTACCGGGCACGCGAGGAGGGCTTCTCGGTACGGCTGCTCGAGGCGGGCGACGGCGTCGGCGGGACGTGGTATTGGAACCGCTATCCCGAGGCGCGTTTCGACTCCGAGAGCTACACCTACGGCTATCTGTTCTCCAAGGAGCTGTGGGAGGAGTGGGAGTGGTCGGAGCGGTTCACCGGCCAGCCGGAGAACGAACGCTACTTCAACTTCGTGGTGGACCGTTTCGATCTGCGCCGCCACATCCGATTCGGCGTCCGGGTGACGGCCGCGGAATTCGACGAGTCGGCCGGTATCTGGACGGTGCGCACGGATGACGGCGCCGAGCATCGCGCACGCTTCCTCGTCGCCGCCACCGGCGTGCTCTCGGTGCCGTTCATTCCGGAGGTGTCCGGACGCGAGATATTCGGCGGCGAACAGCACCACACCGGCCGCTGGCCGAAGACGCCGGTCGACTTCACCGGTAAGCGCGTCGCCATCATCGGTACCGGATCCAGTGGCGTGCAGATCGTTCCGGCCATCGCCGACCAGGTCGACTCGTTGACGGTGTACCAGCGGACTCCGGACTGGTGCACACCGCTGAACAACGCGCCGCTCACCGCGGACGAGCGGGCCGAGATCAAGGCCGACTTCGAACGGATCCGCGAGACCCTGAACACCTCGCCGAGTGGATTCCTGCATGCGCTGCCCAGCCGCTTTTCCACCGACGATACGGCCGAACAGCGGCAGGCTTTCTTCGAAAAGATGTGGAACAGCCCGGGTTTCACGAAGTTGACCGAAAACTACATCGACTTCACGACCAATCCCGAAGTGAACAAGGAGTTCTGCGAATTCCTCGCGGACAAGATCCGCGGCATCGTCACCGATCCCGCGACGGCCGACAAACTGATCCCGAAGGACCACATCTACGCCGGTCGGCGTCCACCCTTCGTGACCGGTTACTTCGAGGCCTACAACAAGCCGAACGTTTCGCTCGTCGCGCTCGAGGAGACCCCGATCGTTCGTATCACCGAGACCGGGATCGAGACGGCGGAAGGCCTGCGTGAGTTCGACATCATCATCTGGGCGACCGGCTACGACTTCGGCACCGGTGCGCTCAATCGGCTCGGCGTCCGCGGCCGCGACGGTCTTGCGCTCGAGGAGTATTGGGCGGAGGGCCCCAATACCTACCTGGGCGTCGTTACCGCCGGTTTCCCGAACTTCTTCTTCCCCGGCGGTCCGCACGGTGCGCTCGGGAACAACCCACGATACGCGGGCGACCAGGTCGACTGCGTCATCGGTGTTTTGCGGCACGCGCGTGCGCGCGGCTTCGACATCATCGAGGTCGATCCCGCGGCCGAGGCCGAGTGGACCGAGACCGTCAACGGCAGTGGGTCGCTGTTCCTCGAGAGCAGCTACTTCTTCGGATCCAATATCCCCGGAAAAGCGGTCAAGCAGCTGCTGAATCCGACCGGGCGGCCCAATCTGCAACGCCTGATCGGCGAACTGGCCGCCAGTGAATACGCAACCTTCATCGGATCGCAAGCGGAAGAA
>NZ_BDBY01000044.1 GCF_001613225.1 Nocardia pseudovaccinii NBRC 100343 | reverse complement strand
GCCGCCGAGAGGGTCAGGTCATGGTCGGAACACGAAGAACCGCAACGTTTCTCACATGACGAAGCTGGTCTTGCGGGACTTGAACCGCCAGCCGTCTTCGGTGCGGTGCAGGATGTCCTCGTACTGTCCGACGACCCCGACGGCCCAGCCCGACTCGCCACGCTGGACGAAGACGAAGTCGCTGACGGCGCTCGCCTCGTCGGCGGTGGCGGAGGTGATGACCGTGTTCGCCACCAGGTGCCGCTGCGGCTGAGTCGGCGCCATGTTCGCATAGAGCCCGCGGATGGCTTCATGGCCTTCGACGGCCGCTATGCCGAGGATTTCGGCCGAGCCGTCGGAGAGGAACAGGGCGACGATATCGTCGGTCCTTCCCGAATCGAGGGCATGCGCGTACTCGGCGATGGTGCCGAGCACGCCCGGTGTGACGGCGGCTTCGGTGGAAGTGCTCACGTGGTTCTCCAATGGGGGGTTCGGTAGTCAGGCTTCGTAGGTGGTCTTGCGGCGCTGCAGCTTCCAGGTTCCGTCCTGGCGGGTGAAGGTGTCCTCGTAGCGGCCGACCACCCCGACCGCCCAGCCCGCCTCGCCGCGCTGGAAGAAGACCACGTCGCTGAGGGCGCTCGCGGAGTCCTCGGTCCAGGAGGTGATGACGGTGTTGCCGCCCAGGTGCCGCTGTGGCTGGGTGGGGGCCCAGCCCTTGAACGCCTCCCGCAGAGCCTCCTGACCACTGATGGGGTCGGCGCCCGGGATCTCGAGTACGCCGTCCGCGGTGTACAGCGCGACGACGGCTTCGCTGTCACCTGCGTCCTGGGCTTGGATGTGCCTGCCGATCAGGTTACGTACTGCCGCCGCGACCGCGGCTTCCGTCGAATCGCTCATTGTGTTCTCCAAAAGAGGTGGTCTGCCTGCGCTGATCCGCGCAGGCAATGATGTCTCGACCGGTCAGTCTAATAAACTCGACAAGTTCGAGGTAGAGGTTTCACCGCATCGGCCCATCGAAAACAATCTTTCGTTGACCGATCGGTACAACATACATAGAGTGTGACTTCAGTCATCGACGACCGGATACAAGGAGGAACCGTGACCAAGCGGTGGAAGCAGCGCCCGCCGGGCTCGAACTGGGGCGATTTCGGCGAGGACGACGAACTGGGGCGGGTCAACCTGCTCACCCCGGAGAAGGTTCTGCAGGGTGTGCGCGAGGTCGAACACGGCATCACTTTCAGCCTGAGCCTGCCGCTGGACTACCCGGGCGGTAGCGCGCTGAACCAGCGCCGGTACCCGCCGATCCTGCGCCCGACCGAGGATCTGGCGCACAACCAGGACACCTTCTACAACGTCGTCGCGCGCGACAAGATCGCCCCCAGCTTCATCGATCTGTGGAGCGACGATGTCGTGACGCTCTGGCTGCAGTATTCGACGCAGTGGGACTCGCTGGCGCATCAGGGCGCGTTGTTCGACGCGGACGGCGACGGTGTCGCGGAGCCGGTGTACTACAACGGATTTCGCCCCGGGACCGATATCGTCGGTCCCCAGGAGGACGCCAAGGGTGACGGCAGCGGAAGCGTCTCCTTCGCCAAGCACCTCGGTTGCGAGCACATGGCCGCGCACGGCATGCAGGGCCGCGGCGTCCTGATCGACGTATCGCACCTCGGAAGCGACTGGCAGCCGGTCGATTTGAAGATGCTCAAAGACATCATGGCGAAGGACAACGTCGTCGTGGAACCGGGCGACATGCTCCTGCTGCACACCGGCTTCGCCACGCAGGTGCTCGCCTGGGAGAAGAACCCGGGACCCGAGATCCAGGCCATGTACCCCTATCTCGACGCGACCGATGAGTCGCTGCTGGAGTGGATCGCCGAATCGCAGATCTCCGCACTCGTCTCGGACAACTACGCGGTCGAAGGCTGGGCGCCCGACAGCGAGACGCCGCACACGCTGCTGCCGATCCACAACCTGTGCCTATTCAAGCTCGGCATCCCGTTGGGTGAGCTCTGGTACACCGAGGAACTGGCGACCTGGCTGCGCGAACACGAGCGCAGCCGCTTCCTGCTGACGGCGCCGCCACTGCGCCTGCCCGGCACGATGGGTAGCCCGCTGACGCCGGTCGCGACCGTCTGACGCGGGTCTGCCGGACTCCAGATTCGGTTCGGTGCAGGTGGGGCGCTATGCCCGACCTGCACCGAACTGTTTTCGCTCGAAGGAAGGGAGCGCCGCGATGCCTGCAACGCGCACGGAACGCGCGAAAACCGCCCGCTACTACCGCAAGCGGGAGCAAGTGGTGGATGTCGCCGTCGAGCTCTTCTCGAAGAACGGCTATGCGAGCACCGGGGTCGCCGATATCGGCACCGCCGCCGGACTGGCCCGCGGTGCGCTGTACTACTACATCGGCTCCAAAGAAGAGCTGCTGGCCGAGATCCACGACCGCGTAATGGATCCACTGCTCACCGAGGCCTCGGCGATCGTCCGGCTGGATATCGGCTTCCAGACCCGTCTGCGATTGCTCTCGGAATCGCTACTGCGCCAGATCGTGCACCGGCAAGATCATGTGTGGGTCTTCCTGCACGAGCACCATCAACTGCAGGGTGAGTACCGCATCCGATTCCGGGCCAAGCGCCAGCGTTTCGAGTCGCAGATCCGCGACGTGCTCGCCGACGGGCATCGGCAGGGCAAGCTGCGGGTGCGGGATCTGGAGCTCACCACCCTCGCGTACCTGAACCTGCACAACTACACATATCAGTGGGTGGGTCGGCGCGCGGATCTGCGGGTGGACGAGCTCGCGCGCTTCTATTGCGAGATCTTCTTGAACGGAATTCTGCTCGAGCGGATCGACGAGGCGGCGGCCGAAGCCGAACTGGCGCACGGCCGTTCCGTGCTCGGTGTGCTGCTCGCTAAGGGGCTCGAACACTAGGAAGCCCGTCGCTCGCCACACCTGTCCCACCGGGTGCGGCGAGCGACGGGCTGCTGCCTGTCCCCGCTATGGCGTTGCGTCTGCGCTCATCTGAGCGAACTGATGCTTCAGGAATGTGGCCGACCAATTCATCAGATCCGTCGGCACGTAATAGCCGGTCTCGTCATTGATCGCCGCCCAGTGCGCGGCGACATCCTCCATCGTGGCCGGGCCCTGTGCCAGATAGCCTTCCGTCGAGGCCAGGAACAGTCGCGCGAAGCGTCCCGCCCCCGCGGTATAGATCTCGCCGTTGACCGGGCAGCTTTCGTGGGCCAGGAAGGCGGCCATCGGCGCCACCGACTCCGATGGCATGGCCGCGGCGGCGGCCGCGGCATTCTCGTCGCTGTCGGGATCGCCACCGGCCATGCGGGTATAGGCCGCGGGCGCAAGCAGATTCACCTTGATCCCGTGCGGTTCACCGGCCAGCTTCGCGCTGCGCGCCAGGCCGATGAGGCCCGCCTTCGCCGTCGCGTACGGCAGGTTGACGTCCATGCCGAAGACTCCGCTCGAGGTGGTCAGCACGACCCGGCCGTAGCTCTGGTTCAGGAAATGCGGCCAGGCGGCCTTCATGGTGTTGAACGAGCCGAGCAGATGTACAGCGAGGTGTCGCTCGACATTGTCCAGTTCGACATCGGGCAGGCCCGCATACCTGACGATGCCCGCATTGTTGATCAGGATGTCGATGCGGCCGAACCGCTCTACCGCGGCGTCGATGATCGCCTGGGCCCCGGCCGGTGTCGAGACGTCGTTGCCGTCGGCGATGGCCGAACCACCGGCGGCGGTGATGCCGTCGACGACCGCCTGCGCCGGTGTGGTGTCGGCGCCGTCGCCCTCGATCGATCCACCGAGGTCGTTGACGACGACGCTCGCCCCGCGTTCGGCCAGGAGCCGGGCGTGGGCCCGCCCGATGCCGCGACCCGCGCCGGTAACCACCGCGACGCGGCCCTCGAAACTCAACTCACTCATTCGCGACTCCTGTCGTACTTCATTGTCGATCTGTGGCCCCGGTCACGGTATTTTAGACCAATCGGTCAGTACATACAATGACAGTTACCGGCCCTGAAAGGTTGCTTTTCGCGGGCCCTCCTTGACGAAACTGCGCAGACCGTGCTGTCCGTCCTCGCTTGCGAAGCATCGGGTGATCAGCTCGGCTTCCAGAGCCAGCCCGTCCTCGATCGGCATGCCGAACCCGTCATCGATCGCCTGCTTCGCGTACCTGAGCGCGAGCGGGCCGCGGGCGTACAAGAGGCCTCGCTCGACGGCGGCGTCGAAGACGTCGGCGTCGTCGAGCAGTTGATCGATGAGGCCGATGCGCAAGGCTTCCTCCGCGCGCACGGGGCGTCCGGTGAGGATCAGATCCTTCGCTCCGGCGAGTCCGATGATCCGCGAAAGGCGTTGCGTTCCACCGGAGCCGGGCATGATCCCGAGCGTGATCTCGGGCAGGCCGAGGACGGCGCCGCGACCACCGATGCGGAAGTCGGCGGCCAGCGCCAGCTCGCAGCCACCGCCCAATGCGTAGCCGTTGATCGCCGCGATCGTGATCTGCGGAGCCGTCGCCAGGGCGTGGAATGCTTTTTGCAGCAACCGGTTTCGCTGTCCGAATGCCTCGGGTGACAGGCTGAGCATCTCCTTTGCATCGGCGCCTGCCGCGAAGTGTTCGCCGCCGGTGATCACCACCGCCCGATAGGCGGTGCTGCTGTGCAGTTCCGCCGCAACGGTTTCGAGCAGATCCCACATCTCCTGGTCGAGCGCGTTCACCGGATGGCGATCGATGCGCAGGATGGCCAGTCGCTCGTCGGCGGGATGCGGCTCGAGCCCGACCTTGGCGGGCGCTGGATTGCTGCTCACTATTCGATGCCTCCGTCTATGTGCTACGTTCGCGGTACAGTGTACCGACCGGTCGAAGAATTTATCGGTGGATGGACGGTGAGATGCAATGGGTATGGGGCATGCCGACGTATCAGGGCGACGCGTAGTCATTACCGGCGCCGGACGCGGCTTGGGGCGGGTGCTCGCGACTGCCTTCGACGCGGCGGGGGCACAGCTGGGATTGGTCGCGCGGTCGGAGCGCGCGCTGCGCGAGGTGGCCGACTCCCTGCACGGCGACCCGCTGGTGTGCGCGGGTGATGTGCGCGACGACGAGTTCAACGACACCGTCGCCGAACGCATGGTCGAGCGCTTCGGTGGCGTGGACGTGTGGATCTGCAATGCCGGTGTGTCACCGGAGGTTTCGACGGTGACGCACACCAAGCCCGCAGTATGGCGCGACATAATCGATGTCAATCTGACCGGGACTTTCCTGGGCGCGCGTGCCGCGGCGGAGGTGATGGGGGAGGGTGGTCGGATCATCGTCACGGGTTCGGTCATCGGTCAGCGGCCGCGCGCCGGACTTTCCGCGTACGCGGCCTCCAAGAGCGGTGCCCACGCCCTGGTTCAGGCCCTGGCGCAGGAACTCGGACCGCGTGCGATCACCGTCAACGCGGTCGCGCTCGGCTGGTTCGATACCGGGATGGGAGCGCACTGGCACCGAGATGCCGAGCGCGAGAACGATATCGTCGGCCATACCGCCCTCGGACGCTGGGGAACTCCCGCCGACCTGCCCGGCATCTATCTGTTCCTGGCCGCCGAATCGTCGGCCTATGTCACGGGCACGACGATCACGGTCGACGGCGGATATTCACTGCTGTGACCGCTGCCCCGCGCTACACCGCCGCACAGGCCGCGGCCGCCGCCGGGGTACCGCTCGCGCGGGCCCGCCGGTACTGGTGCGCGCTCGGTTATCCGGTCGTGGATGCGGCCGATCTCGAATTCACCGAATCCGATATCGAGATGCTGCGCATGATGACCGGGTTCGTCGCCGAAGGCGCGGTGGCCGAACCGGATTCGCTGCGGTTGGCCCGGGTATTGAGTCGCTCCATCGCGCATCTGGCGCAGTTGCAGGTGGAGATCGTCACCAGCCGGTCGGGAGCGAACGGTATCGGGCGCGCCGACGCGGTCCGAGTCCTGACGGACCGGACCTCGGAGGTGCAGTGGTTGCTCGGGCAGATCTGGCGTCGCCAGTTGGGCGTCGCGGTGGCCATGCCAGAGGCCGACGAGTACACGTCGGGCGTGGGCTTCGCCGATATCGTCGACTTCACGGAACTGAGCCGGGATCGCTCCGATATCGAGTTGACGCGCCTCATCGCGCGATTCGAATATCGCGTCACCGAGATCGTCGTCGACCGCGGTGGTGACGTCGTCAAAATGCTCGGCGACGAGGTGCTGTTCACTGCCGATAACGCGGCTGCCCTCGCGCATATAGCCACCGGGCTGATCGCGGCCTTCGAAGACGACGCCGATATCCGCGGCCTGCGGGTGGGTTTGGCGCTGGGGCCGGTGGCCCGGCACCTGGGTGATGTCTTCGGCACCACGGTGAATCTGGCGAGTCGGCTCACCGTGCGCACCGAACCGAATTCCGTGCTGGTCGCACCGGCGGTGGCCGAGGCGCTCGCCGGACATCCCGACTTCGACCTCACCGCGCTGGAACCTGCGGATATTCGAGGATTCGACCCGATGACGCCGGTCCTATTGCGCAATAAAGTATCCTGATTTCCGTCGCGGCCGTCACCATCAGCGCATTCCCGACCTCCGGCCGTGTTCGAGGAGATTCCATGAGCGTGCCGCCCATCCTGCGCGACCGACTGCGCCTGCCTGTTATCGCGTCCCCGATGTTCATCGTGTCGAATCCGGAGTTGGTCATTGCCCAGTCGACCTCGGGCATAGTCGGGTCGTTCCCCTCACTCAACGCACGCCCGGAATCCGAACTGCGGCACTGGCTCACCCGGATCACCGAGGCGCTGGCCGAATTCGATGCCCGAAATCCGGAGACGCCGAGCGCGCCGTACGCCGTGAACCTGATCGTGCACAAGACCAACGATCGGCTCGACCACGATCTCGCGGTGGTCGAGGAATTCCGCGTCCCCATCGTGATCACCTCGCTGGGTGCGCGGCCGGAGGTCAACGAACGCATCCACGCCTACGGCGGCATCGTGCTGCACGACGTCATCAACAACGTCTTCGCCCGCAAGGCCGTCGACAAGGGCGCCGACGGGCTCATCGCCGTGGCGGCGGGCGCGGGCGGTCACGCGGGAACCCAGTCGCCATTCGCCCTGGTCCAGGAGATCCGGAGCTGGTTCGACGGACCGCTGGTGCTGTCCGGATCGATCGCGCACGGCAACTCGGTATTGGCCGCCCAGGCGGCGGGTGCCGACTTCGCCTACATCGGGTCGATGTTCATCGCCACCGAGGAGGCGAACGCGGAACCCGACTACAAGCAGATGATCGTCGATTCGACCGCCTCGGACATCGTCTACAGCAACCTCTTCACCGGCGTGCACGGCAACTACCTGCGCGGCAGCATCGTCGCCGCCGGACTCGACCCCGATGCGCTACCCGGATCCGACTCCGCGGCAATGAATTTCGCCGGTGGCAGCGCCAAGGACGCGAAGGCCTGGCGCGATGTCTGGGGTGCCGGTCATGGCATCGGCAACGTCGACGCGGTGCGTCCGGCCGCCGCCGTCATCGACCGCCTCATCGAGGAGTACGAGACGGCTCGGGCGCGTCTGTCGGCCGTACCCGTCCATACGTAACGGCGGCGCGTAGGGAACCCCGCGCCGGTGCCGCGGCGGTCGACCGATGGTTGGCGAGTCGCTGCGTAACTGTCGTATCGCTGGGTATGGCGGGTTATGACGGCTACTTGCGAAGAAGGTGAATTCCTGATGATGATGGATATGTTCTGGATGACCGTGAACTTCTTGCGTTCCATGCTCGGCATGTGATCAGCGACCACATCCACGGCCGGTTCCTGTCGTAATGCGGCACGGACCGGTCGCGTCATATCCGGTCAAAGTGTCAGCATTCCGTGTGATCTGAGGAGTTTGGTGAGATTGGTGCTGACCAATCCCGCCGCCCGCTTTACCGCTTCGGCCGCGGCCGGGATTCGCTGGACTTCGGCCACGGTGGCCGCCAGCGCCGCGACGATCTCACCCGCGGGGCCGTGCACCGGCGCAGCCACACAGGCGAGTGGGAATCGGCTCATATCGGTGTCGTAGGCAAGGTCCCCATCGCTCATGTCGACTCGGCGACTCCATTCGCGCGCCGAAAAACCTTCCGGCGGTGTGGGATTCGGATGACCGAAAGCCAAAACCTGCTCAGCGGCGGTGCCCGGCGGCAGCAGTACACCAGGCCGCAGCGGAAAGATCTCGTCGATCTCGCGTCCGATGCCGCCGATGAGCATGGTGTGTCCCCGGTCGGTCGTCGCGAGGCTGAAGCCGCCGCGATCGAATGCCGCGGTGAGCTGTCGCAGGGGCCGGGCCGAGGCTGCCCGCAGCAGCCGCGCCGGTTGCCAGGTCTGGCCGAGCCGGAACACCCGGGGGCCGATCCGATAGCGGCCCTCGCGCCGCTGCACCGCCCCCTCGGCGACCAACTGGTTGAGCAGCCGGTACGCCGTTGCCTTCGGTAGTCCCGCTGCCACCGCCAACTGGGTCAAACCCATTTCGTTGCCGTGTGCGAGCACCTCGAGCAGGGCGAATGCCCCCTCGAGCACGCTGCGCCCGCCGATGGTCCCCGTGTTCTGCGTGATTGCTTCGCTCACTGTCTGTCCTCCCGTTCAGATAGTGAGAAGCCTCCGACTTCCAGCTCTCATCCGCGTTTCACCGACGTCTCACGGTGCTGCGGAAACCTCGGGCGGTCACGAGCCAGGTGGTTCTCCCTCGTCGTGAATTCTGCCGGGCGGTTCGCCTTCGTCGCGAACCGCCGCCGCTTTCACGATCTGTCGCTTTGCGCGGCCGGAGAACTCGTCGACCAGCCCGGCCGTCACGGTCGTCTCGATCGCACCGATCGGGCGGATCGCGTAGTCCTTCGTGATGGTGTGATCGACCCGGACATGAACGGCTGGCGGGACTTCGGGGTTGTCCATGATCGGCAACGGCTCACTCCTCTGGGTGTCGGCGGCCTGTCCACACTGTCGCGGCAGCTAAGTACGCGTCCAGGGCATAGTCCGCTGGATGAACCGGGCTTTCCGGCGATCGGGTTGCGGGTTCGTTCAGCGGACCCGGACCTCGACGCTCGCTCGCCTGCCGGGCAGCATTGGCGGCACCAATCACGCAGTCGCCGCGATCGCTGAAAGATGTTGCATCGCTGGTGAACTCGCTTCCAATGCCGTCTCACGGAGTAGCCGATGGCCATCATGGACAATCCCGAAGTCCCTCCCGCCGTTCATGTCCGGGTCGATCACGAGGTGGACAAGGACTATGCGGTCCGCCCGATCGGTGAGGTCGAAGTGACCATCACGGCCGGGCAGGTCGACGGTTTCCTCAACCGTCCGTCGGGACTGGTCGCGAGGTCGAAACCGGTTCCCGAAGAGGACGATGCCACGGTGCGCCCGATCAGCAAGTCCGCGGTAACTGTCGCGGACGGTTTGGTGGACGAGTTCGCGAATCGTCCCGCCCAGCTCGTTTTCAGCCCGCAGCGGGACGACAAATGACCGACACGTCAACAGGTTTCGGCTTCGCCGACTGGTTCACGCCGCTCGATCTGGCGGGGTTCCGCGACGGTGTGCTCGGCCGCGCGGTGCTGGTCACCGAACCGCGCCCGGAGCTGGCCGAACGGCTTCGCGAGGCGCTCGCCATCCAGTCCGTCGAGGACCTGTTCGTCAAGCGGGTCCGCCAGGTATCGGCGTGGTTGCCGCTGCTGGACGGTACGCTCGGTTCGGCGATTATCCGCCCGGACAGCGCGCGAACCTTCTACGCGGCAGGCACCACGCTGTTCTATCAGGACGTCGCCGAATTCGCCCCGTTCGCAAAAGAAGCCGCAGACGCGTTCGGGGTCTCCGCGAAATCGGCGAAATGCCAGCTGTTCTGCAATCGCCCCGGTTCAGGCACCTCCGTGCACTTCGATCCGGTCGATGTCATCACGGTGCAGCTGACCGGGTGCAAGACCTGGCGGGTCGCACCGAATCGCTTCGCGCCCGCTCCGCTGGAAGGCTGGGCGCCGAATGATCCGGTGTCCGCGGTGATGCGGATCTACGGTGCAGGCGAGCCGCCATCGGAAATACCCGGCGACGCGACCGAGTACCGGCTCGAACCCGGCGCGGTACTGCATGTTCCGCGCGGCTACTGGCACGAGACCAGTTCCGACCAGGAATCGATCTCACTGCATATCCTGCTGATCCCACCGCTACGCCTGGACTTCCTGCTGGCCTCGCTCCGCAACGAACTGCTCCGGGAGCCGTACTGGCGTGAATCGGTATACGACCTCGACAACACGCAGTGGCTCACCGCCGCCCAGGATGCCTTTGATGACGCGGTCGCCAGAATCAGCATCCAGGATCTGGTCCGGTCACCGGTCCCCGACTTGCCCGTGACTCCCGAAACCACCTTTGTCCGAGCCGGTCAATGCGCATTGCACGTCGACACCACCCGCGCCGAAACCGCCGGAATTTCCGTAACCGCCTATGGCTTCCGCGACACCTCGACCACGACCGTGCAACTCGACCGGGGCTACCTACCCGCGTGCCAGTGGGTGAACCAGCTGCCGACCGGAGTCTCGCTGGACGTAGCCGACGTCCTCGGCGCGGCACCTGAACTGTCCAAAGCGGAGGTGCAGCAACTGCTGGGGCTCTTCGAGCGAGCCCGGCTCGTCCGCCGCATCCGGTAGGGCGGTGCGGATCACAACCTCGAATAGTGCCGAGAGGCTATTGACAGGAAACGGGATGAGAGTGCTATACATTAGGGGAGGCTTACCTCTTTAGATGAGGCTAACCTCGTGAAGTGTCCCGCTCGCACAATGAGGCATCCGTGTACGTCTGTATATGCAACGCCGTCTCCGAATCGGACGTGCACAGCTGTGTCGCCGCAGGCGCCAGCTCGACCGCGCAGGTCAAAAAGGCGTGCGGTTGGAAGCCCGGCTGCGGCAGCTGCACCCGGCGCCTTTCCGAGGTCGTCGGCCGAGCCTGCGCGGCTCCTGCCCAGGGCGTCGAGGTGCCCGCGGCGTAGTCCGACACGATAGGCCGTCCTTACCGGTTCGCCGATTGTGAGCTGTGACACCATCACCCCCATGGAAGGCGATAAGGAAATCATCACGCTGCTCAACGAGCAGCTGACAGCCGAACTCACGGCCATCAATCAGTACTTTCTGCACGCCAAGATGCAGGAGAACTGGGGTTTCACCAAACTTGCCAAGCACACCCGCCACGAGTCCATCGATGAGATGAAGCACGCGGAGGTGCTCACCGATCGCATCCTCTTTCTCGAGGGGCTGCCCAACTATCAGAAGCTCAACCCGCTGCGCATCGGCCAGACCGTCCCCGAACAGTTGCGGGCCGATCTGAAGATCGAGATGGAGGCCGTGGACCGGCTGCGCGGCGGTATCGAGCTGATGCGCTCACGCGGTGATGTCACCTCCGCGCGCATCTTCGAGTCCATTCTCGAGGATGAGGAATCGCACGTCGACTATCTGGAGACCGAACTCGATCTGATCGAGAAGCTGGGCGAGCAACTGTACCTGCAGCGCTATACCGACACCCCGGAAGGCGACTGACATCGTCACCGGTTCCGGTTCGTCGATCTCGGCGCCCGGAACCGGTGATCACTCAGCGAATCGGCTGCGTGACGGCGTCGTGTTCGTCGTTGACCAGATGGAATGCGATCGCGAGATCATCGATTACCGTCTGCCACGCGGCCTGACTGCCCTCGCCCCGGGGATCGCGGGCCAGCGCCAGCAAAGCGGTCGCGGCGTCGACGGCCTGAACCGCGGCAGCCAGTAGCGCGGGCACGGGGGTCGGGGCATTGCGGGAGGCCAGTGTGGCGATGTGGTGACGCAGCCACCGTGCGTCGAACTGCGCCTGCGCCGACACATCACCTACGGCGTCTTGCTCCGCGGTCGCGGCCATCGACCAGTGGCCCCGGTACTGCCCAAGTGGGTCCTGGACTACCAAGTCCCGCAGCTCACTACTGATCAAACCGTGTAGCCGACCCGCTAGCTCGGCGCGTTCGACGGGCGGTTCGGCAGACCAGCCGGAGGCGGTCTTTTCCATGTCGGCCTGCAATACCGCCAGCACTGCTCGCAATTGCGCAGCTGTTGCCACCTACGCCCCTCTCCGTCGTTCACTCCGAGCTACCGTTGCGCGACAACACTTCGTGGACCCAAGCGACTACTTCGAACCCTCCCGGCACCTCCGCTGCACGGCCGTTCGTGTCGAAACGTCCGCCACCCGACGGTAAGTGCAGACACGACGATACAGAAGCGGACAATCTCGAGCTACCGACAAGCGGCAGCCAACAGGCGCTGTATTCACTAGAGGTGAACCTCGGTTCAGGACACCGTTAACTTCATGGACCAGGTATTGAAACTCGTGCGTTCAAAACTTGAACCCAGGCGGTTCAGTAGAAGGCCGCGGAGGCGCCTCTGGGCGGTGGGGAAACCGGGCGAAAACAATTGCGCGAACACACCTCTGGTGCCTGCTGTCCTGCGGCGGGCACGTCACGTTAATATTGAGATGATTGCTTTCCCTCCGAATGCGGCGCGTCCGCCCGACCGAAGGCTGGTGAGTCCGCCGATGTCGGTATCGATGTTCGATGAGGCGCTTCCGCGCGGCGAACGTGATGGAGTCGGTCTGCGAGTCGGTGCGATCATCGACCGGGGCGGGGAAGTGTTGCTGCTGGAGGCCCACAGCACCGGACCGCTCCCGCTGACCCGTAAACTTCCGGGTGCCACCGTGGAACCGGGCGAATCGGTCTCGGCCGCACTGATTCGCGGAGTCCGCGAAGAGACCGGACTGACCGTCACCGACATCGGCCACCACATCGGTGACTTCGACTACCTGTCGCCAGCCGGAAAACCGGTGCGACGCTTGCATTTCGCCGTCGAGGTGGCGGCCACCGGCCCGATCGTCCTGTCGGCCCACGCCGATTACGTATGGGCACCGCTGGACAGTGACCTGCTCGTGACGCCATCCATCCGCGGCATCCTCGAAGCCTACCGGGACCTCCTCAGCCACTGAGCGCCGTTTCGGTACTCGATTCGGTTGTGCCCCTGCGCTTCTCACGCTGAGCGCGCCCTGTCGGGCTGGTCGAGAGCCCGCACTCCGCGTCGTCCGTGGGATCGGCGATGCTGGACCACCGCCCGCATGGACCCGATCGAGGCTGCCCGGCGCATGATCGCGGCTTGTCGATTCCTGATTCCTGATGTTATCCAACATTCGTAGTAGAAACTGGTCAGTGGAAGGTCGGAATGACCAGGGGAAATCGGGATCTGCGTCCAGCTATTTGGCGGTTTGCCAGTGCGCTGACGGTCAATAAGTTACTGTGGATTCATGTTACTTCGGCCTCTTGGTAGCTAGGGGAGCGGCATGGTCGTCCGGTGTCAGGTCGGGGGAGAAGAACGACAGAACGTACACACACCTCACTCGACCTCTACAGAACCCGACAATGGAAGGAATCCGATGACCGCCACCGCTGAACCGCTGCCCACCCTGGGGCCACTGACCACCAGGGAAACCCGGATCCATATTCCTGCCATCCATCGCTCGCAGACCAAGCGTCCGCTGAAACTCGCTGACGCACTGGACTTCTGGAATTTCGCGGGTGCCGCCGCCAATGTGGTAATGCAGATGGCGCGACCCGGTGTCGGCTACGGCGTTTCGGAGAGCCGAGTGGAGTCGGGTGCGTTGATGGTGCATCCGTGGAAGCGGGCCAGGACCACCACGCAGTATCTGGCGGTGGCGATCCTGGGCACCCAGGATGAGATCGATGCCTATCGGGAGGCGATCAACGTCGCGCACCGTCAGGTGCGGTCGGGCCCCGATAGTCCGGTCAAGTACAACGCCTTCAACCGTGATCTCCAAAAATGGGTCGCTGCTTGCCTTTTCATCGGTTTCGAAGACACCTACCAGTTGTTGCACGGCAAGATGAACGATGAGCAGGCCGAGCAGTTCTATCAGACCGCTTCCACCCTGGCGACCGGTGTGCAGGTCACCAAGGACATGTGGCCCGCCACGCGCAAGGACTTCGACCGCTACTGGAACGAGGCGAGCAGCCACGCCGTCCTCGACGACAAGGTCCGCGCCTATCTCGATGATCTGCTCAACCTTCGCATGATCCACTGGTATCTGCGGCTGCCGTTCCGAAACCTGTTGAAGTTCTTGACGATCGGCTTTCTAGCGCCATATTTCAAGGAGCAACTCCAGGTCGAATGGACCGACGCCGATCAACGCCGCTTCGAGCACCTCTTCCTGTTCGTCGGGTTCGTCAACCGTTTCATCCCGCGCTTTCTGCGCTTCGCCCCCACCTACGGGCTGATGCGAGACCTGCGCTGGCGCATCCGCAAAAACAAGAGCCTCATCTGAGAGCTCCCGTCCACCTGCGGCCTCGCCCCCTATTTCTTTGCCTCCCAAGCCGTCTCGTCGAGCGGAAACGTGGGATCGGAGCCGCGTGCATCCGCCGTAGCGATGCCGGTATGGAAAACAAACTGGATAACCTCGAGGATTTGTCGGCCTTCAAGCTGTCTGATGATGACCGCGAGAGGTTGTTCGAGCTGCAGAACGAATGCACCGTCTGTTGGACCGACAAAGATGGTCGGCCGGTCGGGATGCCGCACTCTTTCGTCTGGTCGGACGGCCAATTCTGGGTCCACACCACTACCAACCGGAAGCGGGTTCGGGCACTGCGCGCCCGCCCGCAGAGTTGCATAGTGGTGTCGAGTCTGGGCACTGAAATGATCGGGGCGATGGTCACCACCAAGACGATGGCGAAGGTTCACGACGGTGATCGCGATCTGGTGCGGTGGCTCCTGCCGTTGTTCTTGGCGCGGGTCGGGATGGCCTCCGACGAGGAATCCCTGCGTCAGCAGGGACGTCTTGGAAGGCACTCTTACCGAGGACGTCATCGGCGACTACGGCGAAGACGGCCATCAGGGCGGCAATCTCAGGTTTGCCAATCGCGCCGATCTGGTGGAGTTCATGCGGTCGGCCCTCGGTGCGGCCGTCCTCACCGAGCATCGAGTGAATCATCCGGAGATCACCGTGCACGGCGATGAGGCGACCGGTCGCTGGTATCTGCAGGACCGAGTGATCATGCTCGAGCAAAACCTGATGCTGATCGGAGCAGCCTTCTACAAGGACCGGTATCGGCGCACCGCCGACGGCTGGAAGATAAGTTCCACCGGCTTCGACCGCACCCACGAGGCGACCGTCTCGCTCCAGGATTTGCCGAGCTTCACCGTCAGAACCGGAGTAGCGCTCAATCTTTGATCACCTGGAGCCACCGCAGAGGCAGGCGACGACGATCGACCGTATCTGCCTGGCGCGCCGCGAATATCAAGGTGCTCAGCTAGTTCCGTGCTGGAACGCATTCCAACCGGGATAGGTCGTCAAACGTTGTCATCATGGCGCGTTCCGGCAGAACTTCTTCAGGCGAATCGGGCCGGAACCACGATTTGATCCAAGGTCTCCGATTTATTCGCATGACCAGGTTTTATCTTATTCGCATGACCAGGTCTATTTTATTTCATGTGACCAGTTTGTTTTTGCCCCAGGGGAATAGTGTTTTCGCTTTATTTGTTCATTTCGCGCACATCTAGCGTCCTCGGAATATTTGGGATAACGGCCGCTGTCGGTTCTTAGGATTGCCCGGCCCTGGTGCTGCCAGGGCATGGTTATCCCTCAGGAGGATTCGTGTTCAGGAAGCGCATTGCGCCCGCGATCATGGCGGCCGCGGCTTTCATCGGTATGGCGACGTCCGCTGTCGTCAGCTCGTCCAACGCGCAGGCGGCGACGAGCGTTCCGGTGTTCGACCACATCGTGCTTGTGATGTTCGAGAACCATTCCTATTCGCAGATCAACGGTAGTTCCAGCGCCCCCTACTTCAATAACCTGGCAGGCCAAGGAGCGAAATTCACGCAGTCCTTCGCGGTCACGCACCCGAGCGAGCCCAATTACCTGGCGATGTTCTCCGGGTCGACCCAGGGCATCACCGACGACAGTTGCCCGCACACCTTCGGCGGCAACAACATCGCCAACCAGCTGATCACCGCGGGCAAGTCCTATAAGAGCTACTCCGAGGCCATGCCCTCGGACGGCTACACCGGCTGCTCGAGCGGCACGTACCGGCGCAAGCACAATGCGGCACCGTTCTTCAGCAATGTCCCGGCGACCAGCAATGTGAGGTTCAGCCAGTTCCCGTCGAACTACGCGAGCCTGCCGACGGTCTCGTACGTGGCGCCCGACATGTGCAACGACATGCACGACTGTTCGATCAGCACCGGTGACACGTGGCTGCAGAACCACATGGATGGCTACGCACAGTGGGCCAAGACGCACAACAGCCTGCTCATCGTCACCTTCGACGAGGACAACGGCGGTTCGTCCAACCACATCTTCACCACGTTCGTCGGCGCGCACACCCAGGTCGGCACCTTCTCCAACCAGATCAACCACTACAACGTGCTGAGCACCATCGAGAGCGCCTACGGGTTGTCCCACCTGAACCCCGCCTCGGAGATCACCAACGTGTGGAACTGACCGTTCGCGGATGTCCGCGACTGATCGGTAGCTGGTAATCACCCCGCTCGCGGGCACGCCGACGGCGTGTCCGTGAGCGGCTCCCGCAACTCACTGAGGTGGCACACCCATGTACCTGTCCACGATCGACCGTCCGCACGCCGGGGACGACGCCACGAAACCGTCTCGAAGAAACGTGTTCTTCCTGTTGAGCGGCAACGTGTTCGCGCTCGGCGCGGTCAGCCTGGTGACCGACATCTCTTCGGAAATGATGACCGCGGTACTTCCGGTGTACCTGGTCGTCGGGCTGCACCTGAGCCCCGCCGTCTACGGTGTCGTCGACGGCACCTACACCGGGGCGACAGCACTGCTGCGGCTGGTCGGCGGATACATCGCAGACTTGACGCGGCGCCGCAAGTTCATCGCCGGGATGGGCTACGGGCTGTCGGCGGCTGCGAAAATCGGGATGCTGGCTGTGGGCAATTCGGTCGGCGCGATCGGGGCGGTGATCGCGATCGACCGCACCGGCAAGGGTCTGCGCACAGCGCCACGTGACGCTTTGATCACCCTGTCCACCCCACCGCAGCTGTACGGCCGCGCGTTCGGCGTACACCGGATGATGGACACGATCGGAGCGTTCGCCGGGCCGCTGGTCGCGCTCGGCATCCTCGCCGCGACCGCGCAAGCCTACGACGCGGTGTTCGTGGCCAGCTTCTGCATCGCCGTATTCGGCGTATTCGTACTGGTGTTGTTCGTTCGGGATCACCGTGACGAACAGCCATCGAAGGGCACCGTGTCACCCTCGGCGCTCGGCGGGCTGATGAGGATGGCGCCGGTGCGGCGCCTGGTGGCGGCCGCGTGTGTGGCCGGGATGGTGACCATCGGCGACGGCTTCGTCTACCTGCTGCTGCAACAGCGCGAACACCTCAGCGTCAGCTGGTTCCCGTTGCTGGCCGTCGGAACGAACCTGTCGTATTTGCTCCTGGCCACGCCGCTGGGCGTGCTCGCCGATAAGGTCGGTCGGCTGAAGGTCGTGCTCGGCGGCTACACCGCGCTGGTGCTGGTGTATCTCTTGCTGTTCGGGCCGTTCGGCGGCACGGCGCTGCTGCTGGTGGTGCTCGCCCTCTACGGCCTGTTCTATGCGGCCACCGACGGGGTGCTCATGGCCCTGGCGGGCCCGGTCCTGCCCGAATCCCTGCGTACCACCGGAATCGCGCTGATCCAGACCGGACAGGCGTTGTCCTACCTGGTGTCCTCGGTGCTGTTCGGGCTGGCCTGGACGGTGTGGGGACCGGCGAGCGCGAGCCGGATCGCCGCGGTTCTGGTCGCGGCGGCTGTGCTCGTCCTGGGTCTGCTGCTGCGTGGCATCCCGGCCACGAACGGCTCCGGCACCGCCGAGGAGCAGGCATGACTCGGCGGGTATTGCTCGCACTGCTCGGGGCGGCGCTGCTGACCGCGGTCGCGGTCGGCTACGGCGTGTTCACGGTGACCCGCGTGCGGCCTGCGGTGTCCGTAACCAACGGGTTGAGTCTCA
This sequence comes from Nocardia pseudovaccinii NBRC 100343, assembly GCF_001613225.1. Taxonomy (GTDB): domain Bacteria; phylum Actinomycetota; class Actinomycetes; order Mycobacteriales; family Mycobacteriaceae; genus Nocardia; species Nocardia pseudovaccinii. The sequence goes on along the minus strand of NZ_BDBY01000044.1, from coordinate 219 downwards.
CGGCCGGGCCAGGAATCCTGTTCCGCAGCACGGCACCGGACAGCAAGGGCCACCTGGCGATTGTTGCCACCGAGGATCCGGGCGGCTCACGCTCGGTATCCGCGCTCGACTGCCTGCGGGTCGACGCGGCGGGCGGCACCGGGATCTGTCTACGGCAGGACGGCGCGCTCCCCACCTTCCAGGCCGCCGTATTCGACAGCTCACTCGACGTGAAGAAGG
>NZ_BDBY01000043.1 GCF_001613225.1 Nocardia pseudovaccinii NBRC 100343 | reverse complement strand
ACCTCGAGACCGGGGACATGATCGACTCACTGGAATTCCTAACGGTGATCCTGGACGGCCATCCCTACACCGCTGCCGACCTCAACTTCTGGGGTATCACCTTCGCCGCCGACGGCAATACCTTCTACGCCACGATGTCCACCGCCGGACACCGGTACCTCGTGGAAGGTGATATCGCGGCGAAAAGCGTACGAACCATCGCGCAGAACGTGGAATGCCCATCACTGTCCGCGGATGGCGGACGTATCGCCTTCAAGTCGGCGATCGATGGGGACCCCGCGAAGGGCTGGCGGCTGTCGGTACTGGATCTGGTGTCGGGCGCGCGGACCCCGCTGGCCGAAACCCGCAGCGTCGACGACCAGTCGGCCTGGCTGGACCCGAACACCATCGGTTACGCCATCCCGCGGGGCACCGACGACTCGGATATCTGGGCGGTCCCGGCGGATGGCTCGGGCAGTCCGCGGCTGCTCATTCCGCACGCCGAATCCCCGGCGGTATTCGGCTGACCGGAACACGGAAATCCTGACAGGCACTACTCGTTTCGGAAAGAAAATAATTCCTGATGCAATCATTGGATAATAACGAACCCGGTCCGAACGATTCCAACCCAACCGATATCGCTGACCGCGATGCAACCGAATTTATCCGCCCCCCTGACAGCGGGACCACCGATTACCGGACAAAGGTGCTCAGCGGGACGACTGATCATGCCGCTGTCGATACCGGCGACCGACGCGGTGAAAGCGGTGCCGTTGATTTCGGCGACAGTTTATCCGATGACAGTTCCGTATCCCCGGATTCCGGGCCGTCCACCCGGTTTCTCGATCTTCGTAAGCGCTTGTCGCATCTCGCGGCCGGGCACCTGCCCTATGCCGCGGCTGCCGCTGTGCTGATCGCACTCGTTATCGGAGCGGTGGCAGCCGCGGATTCGAGGCGAAACGAAAAGGCGGGCAATGTCTTGGCGTCGTCGGAGGTCTCCGAGACGTCGAGCACCGCGGATACGACCACCGAGATCGGGGCGATCAGTGACGTTGCCAGCAACTCGGAGGCGCCGAATGACGTGCCCGTTCCGGATGACACCGCAACATCGGGCAGCGAGGCGGACGCCGCTACCGACACGACCACCGGCCAGTCGACCGACACGACCACGAGCGATCCGGGCACGACGCCCCCCGACTCCGCGGCCTCGACCGCAGCGTCCAGTGTTTCTGTCAGCGCGAGTGCGAGTTTCTCGGTGCAGGCCGCCCCTCAATCGGACATGAGTCAGCCCGGCGTGGTACCCACCCAGGATCCGATCACCGCAACCACCGTTCCGGTGATCGTCGCCCCCTCCAGCACCACCATTGTCTCGACGAGCCCCGCGCCGACCGAATCGACGCCGTCGACCGGCACGGCAACAACCACCGACACCACGACAACATCGGTCCTCCCGACAACCACGACGGCTATCGGCAGGACAGCGACATCGACCAGCGCCAGGACAACCACGCCGTCCGGAAAGACGACAACCACATCGGCCCAACGCATTCCGATGACGACCACGATCACGAAGACGACCCAGAGCAAGCCGGTACCGCCACCGTCTCAGCCGACGATCGCGCATCCACCGACCACGACTCCACATCACTCGACCGCGCCCAAGCCCACGAAGGTGACCGCGAAAACGTCGCCACCCCTGCGCACCGAATAGCGAGCCGCACGCATTGGAAGACCCACTGCAACAGTGAATTTCGAGGGACGATGACGAATTCCTATCCGCTCGGCCCGCACGGTCGTGGCGTGATCACAGCGCCCGCGGCGCTGCTCGTGGCAGCGGTAGCGGCAATCCTCGCGGGATGTGGTGGCGCATCCGATCCGTTGCCGCCCCGTGCGGGTGAGCCGGTTCCGGCGATTCGGCTCGACGCGGTCGATCACCCGCTCGACCAGCTCGGTGACTGGGCTCGAGTGCGAGCCGGAAAATTCGGAATCCCGGTGCGTGCGTTGCAGGCTTATGGATATGCGACGGTGGCGATGGCGAAGGCACAGCCGACGTGCCATCTCGGCTGGGTCACCCTGGCTGGGATCGCCCGTGTGGAAAGCGATCACGCCCGATTCGGCGGTGCCACCATCGGGGCCGATGGTCTGGTGCGGCCACCGATCCGCGGAATCGCCTTGAACGGCACCGGCGGCAATGCCCTGATCGTCGACCCCAACGCCTCGGCCAGAGCCGGGCGCACGGTGTATGTCCGCGCGATGGGACCGTTTCAGTTCATCCCTGACACCTGGAAGCGCTGGGGTGTGCGCGCCACCGACTACAGCACCCTCACCAAAATCTTGGAGACCGGCAAAGTCGCGGCCACCAGCGATCTTTCGGGTAGCCCTGACAACATCGACGATGCGGCGCTGGCTGCGGGGCGCTACCTGTGCGCGGCAGGCGGTGACCTGGCCACCGCCCATGGCTGGCGGCAAGCCATCCTGGCTTACAACCACTCCACCGTCTACGTCAACCAAGTACGCAGCGCCGCAATCGGTTACGAGAGCTGACGGAGCACGGCACGGGCTGCCCTCCGGGGGCGGCCCAGCGAGATATCGGTCGGCCGTCGACACGAATTGATGCCTGAGCGCTGCGACGGTCTATCCTGCGGGTACGGCCGCGGATGATGGTGGAAAGCATCCGGGTTGCGCGAGTGGGTGAGTGATCATGAAGACGAGATCGCCGGAGACGGTGAAATGCCGCGGATGTCGCAACTGGTGGCCTTTGAGCGCGCACAATGTGTGCCATTGTTCCCAATGCCATCAGACGTTTACCGGTGAGAAGGCGGCGACGTTGCATTTGGTTGTGGATTATCGCCACAAACCGTACGTCATCTGCCGCACGCCGCAGAGCGTCGGCCTCGTTGATGCCGGCCGCGACTACCCCTGCTGGGGCTTCCCGCAGAATTAGCCGGTTCTGATCCCCCGATCCGGACTACCGGCCGGTTGTGCTTTGGTCCTGCTGGGCGAGGACGAAGGTGCCCTGGCCGTTCGGATCCAGTTCGGTGTCGAGGATCTTGTCGTCCAGGAAGGCGGCGGCTTGCTCGTCCAGGAAGATCCGTGACCCTTCCGCGGTCAGGACCTGGTCCTGCTCGGCCGGACCCGCGGCGATCGCGAGCGACATCGTCTCTGCGCCATCCGTCGTGGAGATCCGCAGCCCGGCATCCGTCGGCGTGCCGTCCGCGGAGGTGATGGTGCGAACTGCCTCGATGGCATTGGGGGTGAGCATCAGCATGTGTCTGGTTCCTTCCGCTGTCGTGGCAGTCGGCCGAGGTAAGCGGCGGACTGCATTTCCCGCGGGCTAGTCTCCAGCCCCGATCATGAGCCGGTGGCGTCCTCGGCACCGGCATCCTCCTAGCTGTAACCATGAACCGGCTCGCGCAAACTCCCTTTCCGAGCATCGCAACCGATCTCATCGCCCACACAGGAAAATCTTAACTTACTCTCAAGTCAACTTACTTCTGAGTTACGTTACTGAGAAGTAATGTCAATGGCATGACGAAAGAGGCCATGGCCTACCGAGTCCGGTCGTGTGGCGCGCCACAATTCCCGGAACTCTTCGGCGATCAATTCTGAGAGCGATCACAGATCGCACGGTTCCCGTGGCGGGATGCATTCGATCCGGGCATGCTCTCGACCGTGTATGCCGTTGCGCTGCAACAGTTTCACGCTCTCCTCTGCTGCTCGCTCTCGGTGGCGGGTCGAAACGAACTATCTGACATGTCGTTGGATCGCGCGCTCTTGTCTTCGCTTCAGGGCTTCTCGATGCGCTGAGTGGAAGGCCGGTTCGGCGGCGATCGGCATGATGTGGCCGCGGAACGCCGCGACACGGTTGGCAGCTACGGCTGATTCTGGAAAGGAGCGGGTCATGGTGGTTTCGAACCAACCGCGATCGATGGTGATGGCCGGTGGGCAACCGATCTCCGCGCCGCTGCGCGATGTGCGGGCGTTGTCCGAGCGGATCGTCGAATCGTTCGCGGGGAAGGTGGCGCCGTGCAAGATGCTGCCGACCGAGGCGGCCGGAACCGATCTCGCCTCCGTGGTCGCGATCTGCCTGGAATCGGCGAGCATGCTGCTCGACGGCGGCCTGGAGCCCAACCCTGCGGACATGGCCCGCTTGGAAAAGGCCGCTGCGGGATGGGCGCGGGAAGGGATCCCGCTCGACAGTGTCCTGCATGCGATCTTCGAAGGCTCGCGGATCGGCCACCGGCTCGTCAGCGACGCGAATTCGGCACGAGACTTCGACGGCGCCAGTTCGGCGGTGTTCGTGCTCATCGACATGCTCGACACCCTGACCACCATCGTCACCATGGCCTACGACCGGGAACTGCGCGGCGGCGGCCACGATCAGTACGCCGCGGTGCATACGCTGACCACCGCGCTGCTCAGCGGGAACCCCACCGGCGCGATGGCCAGGCACAGCGGGATAGCGATTGCGGATTCCTATGCGGTCCTGGCGATTTCGCTGTCGCCGCAGCCGGACGAGAACAGTTCGCGGATGAGTCGCGAGGTCGTCTCACGCCGTCGACTCCGCAAAGTGCAGGCCGAACTGGCGACCCGCAGTCGTCAGCAGGCATTGAGCCTGCTCAGCCTCGACGGCGGCACCATCCTGATACCGGCCGAATGCACCGACATCGATCCGGAAACGCTGATCGCGCAGCCGTCGAAGGCCGGACACGTGCTGATTACGGCCACAGCGCACACGGTTGCTACCCGCGCCATCCCCGAAATAGTCGATCAACTGCACCAACTTCTCGACGTCGCGTGCCGGCTTCGCGCCGTGCCGGGGCTGTATCGCTTCGAGGATCTGGCCCTGGAATACCAGTTGTCTCGACCAGGCCCCGGACGCGACCTGCTCGTGTCCATGCTCGATCGGCTCGACGAGTACCCCGAGCTGCTGGAAACCCTTCGCGTCCATGTCGGCAACCATTACAACCGCCGCGCCTCGGCGAAAGCCCTGTACATCCACGTCAATACCCTCGACAACCGACTCCGCCGGATCGCCGCCGTGATCGGCTTCGACCCCTGCCATCCCTCCGGGACCCCGTACATGCGGGCCGCTCTGCTGGCCCGCGAGCTCTCCGCCGACGGCGCGCGGCCGGAGGCTACGGGCTACGGGCTGCGCGCGCACCAGCTCGCCGGATGGCGGCCGGACACGGGACCATCTGCGTGAGCCGAGGTCTCAGGCGAGAGCGATCGTGAGGTCGAGTACTCGCTGCGGGTCGGTCAGATCCTCGCCGAGGATCTCGCGGATCCGATCCATTCGGTAGCGCACGGTCTGGGGGTGCAGGACCAGATAGCGGGCGACATCCTCCCGCCGCCCCTGGTGCAACAGCCAGGCATGGAGCGTCTCCTCGTATCGCGCCCGCGTGTCGGGTCGCAGGTGCGCGAACGGCTCGAGTGCCGCCGCGCGCTGACGTTCGCGAGTCCGTGGATCCGCGTGGATCACCAACGCCGCCAATACGTTCTCGGTGTCGATGGGCGACGACCCACGCTCGCAGCATCCCCACGCGCGCGCGGCGAGCGTGGCCGAGTACTGCACGTCCAGCCACGGTTGCTCGGGCCCGACGGCCGCATGGATGTCGGCGAGCCGCCGAATCAGGTCGCCGCGGGGCACTGCGGCGGTGACCGGTACCAGCAGCACGGCGAGGCCCGAGCGCGGCGAGCCGGACAGGAGGTCCTCGCCCGCCTGCAGTGTGCGATGGTCGAGAAGCGGGATGGCGTTACGCGCGTCGGCGCGCGGGAGGACGACCGCGACCATGGAGTCGGGCGCTTGCCAGCCCGCGAGTAGTGCCGTTGCCAGGACCTCCTCGCTCGCGGCGCCGAGCAGAAGTTGTTCGGCGAGCTGTTCCCGGAGTCGCTGACGCCGCTGACCGGCCGAGGCCAGCTCGTCTGCGTGGCCGCTGACGCTGGCATCGGCGAGGTTGTCGATGTAGTCGAAGTTGAGTTCCGCCAACCGCGCGATGTCGGATGTGCTCATGCCGTGGGCCTGAGACGTGGCGCTCCAGTGTCGCCAGCCGATGCGCGCCCCGAGCCGGAAGGCCGCGTTCATCGCGTCGATCGAGCGCCCGGACTGAGCTTCGAACCGCCCGAGCTCGTAGGCGGCCTGTTGCACGGCGGCGAGATCGACCGCCCTCCGGCCGGGTCGGGGACCACACGCGACGACCAGGAAACCCGCCAGCATGGTCTTGATCGCCGCCGCAGCCTGTTCGCCCAGATCGCCCGCGATCAGGTCCGCGAAAACCGGCAACTGCCGCGGCACCGTTTCGAGGATGTCCTCGGCCGTCGCGCGCAACTCGGCGTGCAGAGCGTCAGCGATATCCGTGGGGACCAGAGGCTCGCGATGCCATTCAGGATTCACACCCTCAGTATGAACTGAATGCGAGATTCACTCCGATCGGCCAAGCAATTAGCTCGTGAGAGCAGTCAAACTGTGAGGCGGGGTTTCCCTGAGGAGGAATCATGAGAATTGCAACCCGACTTCCCGGCGAGCGCACCCTCGCCGCCGGGGACGCGGACAGGATCGCCCACATTCGTGGTGCGCTGATCGAAATCGGCAACGAGTGGCGCGCCCGCCATCCCTGGCTCGCCGCACACCAGGACCAAGTCGGCCTCGGCTTCTTCCTGGTCGCCATCGCCGGTGTCCTCGGCGACGGCTACCTCTACGCGATCGGCGTACTGCCCTGGTGGGCGACGATCCTGGTAACAGGCTTCTGGCTGTCGATCCTGCACGAGCTCGAGCACGACCTCATCCATTCGATGTACTTCCGGAACAACCGTGTGGTGCACCACGTGATGATGTTCGGGGTCTGGTTCTTCCGGCCCAGCACCATCAACCCGTGGGTACGCCGCCGCCTGCACCTGCACCACCACGAGGTGTCCGGCACCGACTCCGATCTCGAGGAGCGTGCCATCACCAACGGTGAGGGCTGGGGTGCGCACCGGACGATCAGCCTGCTGGATTCGGTCCTCGGCATGTACACAAAGCCGTTCCGGACACACCACCTCGTGCGGACCTACATCGCGCACGAGGCCCGGACGCCCGAAGAAGCCCGGCACCTGGCCGCCATCAACCTCATGTCCTACTTCCCGCTCGGCGTCTTCCACTACACACTGTGGCACCTGTTCATCGGGATCAACCTCTATGAACTGTTCGCCGGACCGACGTCGATCCCGGGCGCGGGGATTCTGACTTTCCTGGCGGTCACGATCCTGGCCCCGAACGCGGTGCGCACGTTCTGCCTGCACTTCGTGAGCTCGAACATGCACTACTTCGGCGATGTCCAGGCGCACAACGTGATGCAGCAGACGCAGGTCTGGACCGCCAAGTGGCTCAAGCCGTTCCACGCATTCTGCTTCAACTTCGGTGAGACCCACGCGATCCACCACTTCCTGGTTCGTGACCCGTTCTACATCCGCGAGCTGATCAAGCGGGACTGCCAGCAGGTGCTGCGCGACAACGGTGTTCGATTCGACGACTTCGGGACGTTCCGGCGAGCGAACAGATTCGGTCTCGCTCCTACGCCGATGGAGCCCTGAGCCGATGAGCACCACTGCCACCAGCCAGCTGTGGGTCTGCGTCCGCTGCGGAATGGTCTACGACCCTGCCGAAGGCGACCCGGACGGCGGGATCGCCGCGGGCACCGCCTTCGATGACATTCCCGACGATTGGGTCTGCCCGGTCTGCGGTGCCCGCAAGGTCGACTTCGTCCCGTGGGAGGACTGATCGCATGACCGGGTTGCCCGAGGACTGCGAGGTCGACATCCTGCTGATCGGGGGCGGCGTGGCCGCCGCTGGAGCTGCGGAGGAGTTGCGCCGTCAAGGCTTCCGCGGCAGCATCGCGCTGGCGACCAGGGAGAGCGATCCGCCGTACTACCGCTTCTATCTGACGAAAGACTATCTGCGCGGCGGCATCGCTCCCGACGACCTCGCCGTCCACTCCCCGGAATGGTGGCTCGACAACAACGTCCAGCTCTGGCTTCGCGCTCCCGTCCAAGCCATCGATCTCCAGACCGGGACCGCTCGCATCGGCCGCCGCTCGGTGCGCTGGGGAAAAGCCTTGCTGGCCACCGGCGCCAACGTGCGATTGCTCGATTGCCCGGGCGCCGGGCTGCATGGAGTGCACTATCTGCGCACCACATGGAACGCCGACGACCTCCGCAAAGACCTGCAGATCGCGCGCGATGCCGTGGTCATCGGCGGCTCCTTCATTGCCGCCGAGACCGCCGCGTCGATTGCCGCGCTCGGGGTCCGCACATCCATGGTCTTCCCCGAGTCGGCGCCGCTGGCGCGTTCACTCGGTGGGGCAGTGGGCAGCATCGTGGCAGATGAGCTGTCCCGATTGGGTGTCACCATCCGCGGGGGCAGCATCGTGGAGTCGCTGCGCGGCGACGAGCGGGTCCGCACAGTTGTCCTGGCCGACGGCGCGGAGCTCCGCGCCGATGTCGTTGTGGTCGGCGTCGGTGCGCGGCCTGAGGTCACGCTCGCGAAGCGTTCCGGCCTGCCGCTGGGCACGACCGGCGGTGTCCGATGCGACGCGACGCTGCGCACCGGTCACGAAAACGTCTGGGCCGCAGGCGATGTATGCGAGTTCGACAGCATCCGCCACGGTCGTCGCGTCAGAATCGAACACGACCGGGTCGCCGCCGCGCAGGGCAGGCACGCGGCGCGGGCAATGCTGGGTTCCGACGCCCCGTTCGACACCTGCCTGTACTTCTGGACAACGATCGGCGCGGACCTCCACATCGATGTCCTGGCGTTGGACGCCCCTGGGCACGAGGTGACGCCGCTCGATCTGACAGCGCATCGGGATCTCGTTCTGCGGCAGCGAAAGAGATTCGGTCGAACCGGCGGGCCCGAACCGGCGGCCTTCCGATACGGCGCGGGTGGGGAGACGATCGGCTACGCATCGATCAACGGCGCCTTGTCGCTGCGGGCAGTACAGCGTGATCTGACCAGCGTCCCCGATGCCTCATCCGAAGGCAGTCACCTTCTCCTGGAGGAGAAATCATGACCATGTCGGTTGGATGGCGGACGCTGAGTCGGCATGATCTGGCTCGATTGGCCGGTTCCGATGAGTTCGAGCGGTACGACAGGTTTCCGCAGGGGCGGGTGCTCGACGTGCGGTCGGCCGATGGGACGTCGATCCATACCGAGGTATTCGGACCGGAAAACGGCTATCCGATCGTGCTGTCACACGGAATATGTTGCGGGATTCGCTTCTGGGCCAATCAGATCGCCGTGCTGTCGACCGAGTATCGGGTCATCGCGTTCGATCATCGCGGTCACGGCCGCAGCGGGCGACCGGCGCGCGGCGGGTGGACCGTGCCGCACCTTGGCGACGATCTCGCCGCAGTGCTGCGGACGGCGCTCGGTCCAAGCGAGCGGGCGCTCATTGTGGGACATTCCATGGGCGGCATCGCGATTCAGGCGTGGGCGCATCGCTATCCCGATGATGTCGCGCGCCGCGCGGATTCGATCGCACTGATCAACTCGACTCCCGGCGATATCGGAACGGGTGTGGCCGCGACGATTTCCGGTGGCCGCCTGCGAAAACCGCTGTCGACGCTGGTGGATCGGCTCGCGCCCATCGCGCTGAAGACACTCGGCGGCATCCCGGTACCCGCCCGGTTGCTCCGGCGGATGGGGCTGATCTCGCCGATCGCGATCGGCCGCGCGGCTGCTCCGGCCGCGCGGGCGCTGGTTCAAGAGCTGGTGCTGACGACCCTGCCACCTACTCGCGGCAGATTGTTCCGCACGTTGCTCGCACTGCGTGACGGTCAGTTCGATGCCTCGCGGCTGACCGCGCCGACGCTGGTGATCGGCAGTACCGACGACCAGCTGCTCGGCTTCGCCGCATCCGAGCGTTTGGCGTCGCGATTCCCGAATTCGCTCGGCTTGGTCGTACTTCCCGGCGGCCACTGCGCGCCGCTCGAACAGCCGATGGCGGTCAGCGCCGCACTGTGGAGGCTGACCGGCCTCCGCGGTAAGGCATGTGGATGACCGCCGTCTCGTCGCTGCGCACACTGGGACGCCTGGTGGATCTGTTCGGGCAGGCGGTCGGCGGCGCGGTCGTCGACATCGCGCGGATGCGGTTCAAATGGTCGGAGGCATTGCGGCAGAGTTGGTTCTTCGTCACCACGACTGCGATTCCGGCCATTCTGATGGCGATTCCGTTCGGCGTGATCGTGTCGGTGCAGGTGGGCAATCTGATACATCAGATCGGCGCCGATTCGCTGCTGGGCGCTACGGGTGGTCTCGGCGTCATCAAACAGGGTGCGCCAACGGCCACGGGACTGCTGCTCGGCGGCGCGGCGGCCTCGGCCATCGCGGCCGATCTGGGGGCGCGCACGATCCGCGACGAGATCGATGCCCTGCGGGTAATGGGCATTGATCCCGTTCGCCGCCTGGTGATTCCGCGGTTGGTGGCCATGGTGGTGGTTGCTCCGCTGGTAAACATCCTGATCATGTTCATGGGCATCCTGGCGGGCTATCTGGTCGCGGTGACCGCTCAGGGTGTTACCTCCGGCAGCTACTGGCTGACCTTCGGCTCGTTCACTGTCGTCGCGGATGTGGCTGTGTCGCTGGGCAAGTCGGTGCTGTTCGGGTTGATCGTCGTGACTGTTGCGTGTCAGCGCGGGCTGGAGGCCAAGGGCGGCCCACGCGGTGTGGCCGACGGCGTGAACGCGGCGGTGGTGCTCTCGGTGCTGGGGATCGTGGTCGCCAATGTGGCGCTCACCCAGCTGACCGCCATGTTCCTGCCGGTGAGGTTGGCCTGATGGTGGCGACCGAGTACTCCCCGAAAGGACTGCGCTGGCTCTTCCACGCGGCCCGGTCACGGCAGCGGGTCTGGACTCCGCTGGAGAACTTCGGCTTCGTGCTCGGGTTCGTCTGGCAGGTATTCCGGTCCATCCCGCTGACGTCGAGCCACTACGGCACGCAGACCATGCGGGTCATCACCGATATGACCTGGGGCCGCGGTTCGGTGATCGTCGGTGGTGGCACGGTGCCCATGCTGGCAGTGCTCGGCATCGCCATGGGCGTGGGGGTGGGCATCGAATCCTTCGCCACCCTGGACATGCTGGGCATGGGGCCACTGACCGGTATCGTCTCCTCCTTCGCCAACACCCGGGAACTCGCGCCCATCGCCGCGGGCATCGGATTCGCCGCGCAGGCCGGCTGCCGCATGACCGCCGAGATCGGGTCCATGCGCATCGCCGAGGAGATCGACGCCATCGAATCCCTTGGCCTGCGGTCGATTCCGCTCGTAGTGACCACCCGGGTGATCGCCGGGGCGGTAGCGATCGTGCCGACCTTCCTGGTCGCGCTGATCCTGGCCTATCTGTCCTGCCAGATGGTGGTGGTGACGCTGCACGGTCAGTCTCCCGGTGTCTACGACCACTACTTCTTCCAGTTCGTCTCCGGCTGGGACATGGTCGCGGCGGTGATCAAGGTGGTGGTGTTCACCACCGCGGTCATTCTGATCCATTGCTATCAGGGCTTTTTCGCGACCGGCGGCCCCGAAGGGGTTGGCATCGCCTGCGGGCGGGCGGTGCGGGCGAGCTTCGTCGCCATCATCGCCCTCGACATGGTGTTGTCCATCGCGCTGTGGGGCTTGCACTCCTCGATCGAATTCACGGGATAAGGGGCATGGCGATTTACGGAATGCCCGGCGTGGCAATGGATTCGCGAACATCACGCCGCACCGGTGTGACTGCCGCGGTGATTGTCGCGGTCGCGCTGATCGCGTGGACCTGCTGCCGGTGCCTGCGGACCGATGACATCCTGCGCGTGCAGGTGGTCGCCGAGCAACTGGGCGACGGCATCGTCACCGGATCGGATGTGCGGCTGGACGGCCTGAAGGTGGGCTCGGTGGAGTCCATCCACAGTGCCGGGCCCGGTCGGCTGCGAATGATCCTGGCGCTGAATCAATCCCGCATGCCCGGGGTCACCGATTCGCTGTCCCTACTGGCGGCGCCCGGCAATCTGTTCGGCATCAGTGAACTCGATATCGAGCGCGGGGCGGGCGGACGTCCGTTGCACTCCGGCGCGGTGATCGAACTGACCGCCGGTGCGGCCGACCGGATGTCCGACGCCACCATGGGGGCGCTGCTGCGGCAGCTGAGCCAGACCGCCAACCAGGTGGTGACGCCCGAACTGGCCGATACGTTGCGGCAGGTGAGTACCGCCTCGAAGGCCTTCACACCGATTTTGGAGGCCATGGTGACCACCGCTCGCAGCATCGCCGACACTCAGCGGTACGCCCCGTCCTATCTGATCGGGGAATACGCCGCGACACTGGCCGGGCTGCCACCCTTCCTGACCGGCACCATCCAGCTCTTCGACAACCTGAACCACATCGAGGCACTGCGCACCGATCGAGCGGCCTTCGACAAGACGGTCGCCGCGATCGCCAACGATCTGCTTCCGGGGGCCGCACGCACCAGCTCGACCGCGCAGCAATATCTGAACCAGTACGTCGACTACCTGGTTCCTCTCTTTGCAGCCCTGAGCAGCACGGTATCCACACCGCAACAGTCGGGTGCGGATCTGCGCGAACTGCTCACCCGGCTGGGGGCGGCCATGACCGACGGCCCGGACGGCCCGACGCTGAATCTGAAGGTCACGCTCAGTGGAGTGCCGGTGCTGTCGACGATCCTGCTCGGCCAGGCCGCAGAGGTGGGCCGATGAAAAGCTTGCGCTCGATCGCCTGGCGCATGCTGGCGTTCACACTCCTCATGGCCGTGCTGCTGATCGTTATCGTGCAGGCCATCGAACGCCCCGTCGCCGATGCCGACATCACCTACACGGCCGTGTTCACCGACGCCAACGGGCTGAAGACCGGTGACGACGTGCGCATGTTCGGCGTGCAGGTCGGCAAGGTGAGCGGAATCGAGCTGGACGAGGACTTTCGGGCGCGGGTGCGTTTCACCGTCCAGGCGGGCCATCCGGTGTACCGGACCAGCACTATCGCGATTCGCTTCCAGACCCTCGTCGGCCAGCGGTATATCGATGTGCGGCAACCGAATTCGGCAGGCAAGCCGCAACCGCCCGGTGCGGTCGTCGGAATCGAACGCACCCTCGGATCATTCGATATCACCGCGCTGTTCAACGGGCTGCAGCCGGTGCTGGCCGAACTGTCGCCCGCCGCGGTGAACCACTTCACCGAAACGATTCTGGCGGTGCTGGACGGAAACGGCACCGGGATCGGCCCCGCACTCGAGGCCATCGAACGGGTGTCGTCCTATGTGCGTGACCGGCAATCGGTATTGGCGGTGCTGGTCGCGAATCTACGGCAGCTCGCCGACCGCCTCGACGGGCGCTCGGGCAACGCGATGACCCTGCTCGAAGGGATCGACGATGTGTTCAACGCCCTGCAGCAGAAGTTGGACGGTCTGGTGGATTTCGTCGAGACCGCGCCATCGGTGCTGACCCCGATCGACAGCCTCGCGGCCACACTCGGACTGACACCCGACAGCAATCCGGATCTCGAGCAGGCCGTGCGGACGGCCTTTCCGGACCCGCACGTCGCCGCCGATGTCCTCGGTCGGTTGCCCGCGTTGCTGCAATCCCTCGACGCGATGATTCCCCGCACCGGCCAGGAGGTGAACCGGATATGTTCTCATGGCAACGCCGACGTCCCAGGCACACTGGCGATTCTGTTGAACGGACAGCGGATCTCGTTGTGCAAGCGATGAATTCACGGCGGCGCGGACTCGCGCGACTGCGCGGTGCGGCCGCGCCCGGCGATACCCGGCGGCGAGAACTCCGGCTCGGTCTGCTGGGCTTGGGGGCGGTCGTGGTGCTGGTCGCCGTGTCAGCGGTGACCTATGCACTGCCGCTCGGCAAGCAGACCTATCGCGCCGATCTGTCCGAGGCCGGGTCGATCAGGGTGGGTGACAGTGTGCGCGTGGCAGGCATTCCGGTCGGCACTGTACGCGGGCTGGAACTGCTGGCCGATCGGGTGCGCTTGAGTTTCACCGTCGACAGCGACGTCTTCATCGGTGATGCCACCACCCTCGACGTCCGGATGCTGACCGCCATCGGCGGCCATTATCTGGCGGTGCTCCCGGCGGGCCGAAAGCCATTGGGGGACAAGGTCATCGAGAGCGATAGGGTGCGCCTGCCCTACAGCCTCATGCAGGTCTTCCAGGACGCTGCCAGCCCGGTCGGGGCGATCGACGGCAACACCCTGCGCGAGAATTTCGCCGCGCTCGGATCGGCCATCTCGACCAGCCCGGATGGCGTCCGCCGCCTGGGGCAGGCCATGGATTCCCTGGTGGGCATCATGAACAGCCAGCGCGAGGACATCTCGCGAGTGCTGGCGGTGGCCGACGAGTACATGAGCGCCGCCGATCAGAACAAGCAGCGGATCTTCCATCTCCTCGCCTCGCTGCGGCGAGTCGAGGACGTCATCTTCACCGAGAATCACGAAATCATGGCAGGTCTGTCCATCACGAATCAGTTCCTGGCACGCCTGACCGCCCTGCGCCCGGTGTGGGACCAGACTCTCGAACCCCTGGCGAGCGGGGTCGCCGAGCTGATACCGGAACTACGCGGGCTGGCTGACGGCACCGGTTCGGCACTGGCCACGATCCAGAACGCGCTCGAACGGCTGCGACAGCTGACCACTCCGCAGGGCGCGGTTGCCATCGACCAGTCCGCACAGGTCCTCGACACCGGCACGATCTGCATTCCACTGCCGGGAGCGGGGTGCTGAGTATGAAGCGAATACTCGCCGCACGCGGATTCATGTCCGTCACCGGCGTGCTGGTACTGGTCGCCGCTACGATGTTCGCCTACTACACGGCGCTGGCACCGCCCAAGAAGATGCAGGCCTACTGCGCGACGATGCCCGACACGATCGGACTGTACGTGGGCAGCCATGTCACCGTGCGCGGCATCGCGGTAGGCGCCGTGACCGCACTCGCGCCGGGCGATGAATACGTGCGGGTCGATTTCGAAGTGGACGCCGATCATCCACTGCGCGGCGGCGTTTCGGCCGCCACCGTATCGGACACGCTAGTGGCGGACCGCGATCTGGCCGTCCTGTTCGACGGCAACGCATCCGCGAAATGGGATCCGCGCCAGTGCATTACCCGAACCCTGACCGCCAAGAGCATCACCGAAACCCTCGACGCCGTCTCGAAACTCGCCAGTGAGCTCGGCGGCGGCGGTGACCCCGGCGCCTCGAGGCAGGTCCGCGACGGCGTCGCGGCACTCCGCGAAGCGACCGCGGGCACCGGGCCCGCTCTCAACACATTGATCAACGAACTCGGTACGGCACTGCGCTCACCGGACGCCGCGATCGGGCACCTCGGCGAGCTGATCGACGCGCTGTCCTCGCTGGCGCAGACCCTGAGCATCAACTGGGACGAAGTCGAGGCGGCCATCACCAGACTCGGGCCGGGATTCGAGTTCATCAACGACTCGATCTTCGGTCAGGCCATCCCGATTATCGATCACATCGGCACTCTGCTGATCTGGGTGAACACCATAATCCGGCCATACGGCGGGCCCGTGCTCGACGGACTCGAGGCCACAGTGCCGTATCTGCGCATGCTCGCCGCCCATATCGGTTCCCTACAGGAGATCATCACCATGATTCCGCCGATCGCGTCCGCCTTCGGCGGGGCCGCCGATCCCGTCTCGGGTGACTCGGCGCTGGTCTACGCCGCGCCGAAAGTGGCATTGGCCCAACCGGATGCCGACAATGTGTGCGCCGCGCTGAACGCACTGTCGCCGGGCGCCTGCGCCGGTTCCGGCGATCACCTGGCCACCGTCGAGCTTTCGCAGCTGCTGTTCGCCGTGGTGGGGGGCCGATGAACCGGGCCGGACGGCGAAAGACCCTGCCGGTCGATCGATTCCGACGGGTGCGCCGGATCGCCCCGCTCATGTTGACAGCGGTGCTGGCCGCGAGCTGCGGCTTCGATCCCGGCTCGGTGCCGGTGCCCGGCACAACGGTGTCGGGCGAGACCTACCACGTGCGTATCCAATTCGCGAACACGCTGAATCTGCCCGCGCGGGCCAAGGTCATGTCGGCCGGTGTGCCGATCGGCAACCTGGTCGCGGTGCGGGTGATGAACCCGACCGCGGACGCGTCCGGCATGGCCGTCGCGGACGTGCAGATCCGGCGGTCGGTGCGGCTGCCCTCGGCCACCACCGCGCAGCTGCGCCAGAACACGGTTCTGGGCGACATCTTCATCGAGTTGACCAGTCCGGCAGCCGGATTCGGCGCGGACATCCCAGCTGGCGGTGTCATCCCGCTGGCACAGAGCAAACCCGCCATGCAAGTGGAAGACATCCTGTCCGGGATGTCCACCTTCATCGGCGCGGGTGCGGTGGGCCACTTCCAGGACATCGTCAACCGGGTCAACGCCACCATGCCCGACAAACCCGGCGAGATCGCGCGGATCGCCGGGGTGCTCGGCGCCGACCTCACCGATATCGGCGCCAACCTCGATGCGGTCACCGCTCTCGCCAACGGTATTCAGGAGAACCTGCGCGTGCTGGAGGAGAACGCCCCGCAACTGACCGAGCTGCTCACCCCGGCCTCGGCAGCACAGGTCACCGCCTCGGCCGCTTCCGTGGTCCAGTTGCTCGGCGTGATCGGCGCGCTGGGCGGTATCGCGCACAGCATCGAATGGCTGGCGCCGCTGGCCGCCTCCGGTGACAGCGCGGCGAAGGCGTTCGTGCCACTGGCGTTCACTAGTCGGCCGTTCGACCTGAACGCGCCGTCGAATCTGAACGCGCTGGTGTCTCTGCTGCGGGACAAGATCATTCCCTTCGCGGAGCACGGACCGAAGGTGAACGTCGTCGGCGTCGACCTCGTAAACGCGACAGCGCTGCCCGAGGACGAGCAGCTCGCCCGGATGATCGACACGCTGCGCGTGATCGGAATGGTGCGATGAAGCGCGGTTCGATCGCCTCGCTCGGCGCGATCGCGACCGTTCTCGTGCTCGGCGTCGGCTACCTCGGCCACGACGTTGTCCGCGTCGACTGGTTGCAGGACTACACCCGGCTCACCATGGCGTTGCCGAATTCCGGTGGGCTGCTGCCGAAGTCGCCGGTGTTGTTTCGGGGGGTACGCGTCGGCGATGTGACGACGGTGACCGCGGCCGACCGCGGCGTCGTGGTCGACCTGCGCATCGAACACGACTACCACGTGCCCGCGTCGAGCTCGGTGGTGATCGAGCGGCTCTCGGCCATGGGCGAGCCGTACATCGAATTCCGGCCCGGCACGACCACCGGCGCTCCGTATCTCACCGACGGGCAGCGGCTCGGCGCCGAGCAGGTCCGTATGCCGGTGTCGATCCCGCAACTGGCCGACACGATGACCCGGCTCCTCGAACAGTTCGATCCGCAGGCGCTGGGCGAGCTGATCTCGACCATGTCCCAGGGTTTGGCGGGCACCGAACAGATCATGCCCGAATTGAGCCGGTCCACCGGGCTGCTGGCGGCACTGCTGCTGTCCCGATCGGGTGAAGTGCGCACCCTGCTCGAGGAATTGCAGCGAGTCGGCGCCGACAGCGACTGGGCCGGACCGGCATTGGCCGAGAGCGGGCCGCACTGGGGACAGTTCGGCGCCAAGATCCGCGATGTCGTCGATGTCGTCGAGACCATCGTCCGCAATCACGAAGGCGGCACCATGCCGGACGACTATGTGGGCGGTGACGGCCTGCTGCCGTTTCTGAACCGGCTCGTCGCCTTCCTGCACGAGTCCGGTCCACAGCTGCAACAACTCGCCCCCGCACTGCTGCCGCTCGCCGAATCCGCGACCACAGCCGCGGGGCGAATCGACCTGAGCAGCCTTATTTCCCAAGCGCTGCACACCACCAGCGACGACGGCGCACTGCACCTGCAGATCACCGTGAAATAGCACCATCACCAGAGACCCGGAGACACCATGGCCACAACAGCCGAAAAAGATGTGCCGACCGACGGCGAGACCCCCGAGACGACTGGACCCTCGGCCGCGAAACCCGCCACCGCACAGCGAACCGTGCGCGTGCCGGTGTCGACCGTGCTCGTCGCCGCGGCCGGTGCGCTGCTGCTCACTGCCGCAGTAACCTTCGGCACACTGTGGGCCTTCGCACGCGGCGACCTCGCCGACCGCGACACCGCCGCCGCCGAACAGCGCCAGGCAGAACAGGTCGCCATCGACTACGCCACGGGCGCGTCGACCATCGACTACCAGGATTTCAATGCCTGGATCGGCAGACTCAAGGCAAATACCACCGCCGACCTGGCCACGAAATTCGACACCACCGCACCGAAGATGCGTGATCTGGTCACCCCGCTGCGCTGGACCTCGACCGCTACTCCCGATGCCGCCAAGGTCATGTCGGACAACGCGGGCGTCTACGTGGTGAACGTCTACCTCACCGTCAGCTCCACCAGTGTTCAGACGCCCGGAGGCGGGATGACCACCGTGGCCTACAAGGTCACCGTGAACAAGAGTGCGGGCTGGAAGATCACCGACGTCGGCACCGACCATCCGGTGAAAGCCACAACGAAATGAGTACCGACACCGGTCCGACCGTCGGGAACTGATTCCATGATGTTTGTCCGAAGTAATCCGTTGCTGCTCATGGTCGTTCGCCCAGCGATACCGTGGTAGGTGGAAGGGTTCGGTCAGGCCCGGCGAGAAGCCGGTGGAAGCCAACAAATCTCAGCAAACCGACGCGACGGGCGGATCAACCCTCCAGTACCTATTCAACCTGCCCGGCAGTAACTCCGCCGTGCCGAGGACTGCAGAGGAGGAGATCGTGACAACGGTTCAAATTCCCGGTCCCGTCGCCGAGGTCATCCGGCGCATGCACGACATCAAGGACGAGCTCGATCCGCGCGACGGCGTCGCGTGCTTCAACAACATGTATTTGCGCGTCACCGAATTGGTCGGTCAACAGATCACCGCGGGATTCTTCGCCGACCCCGACTTCGTCGAACGCCTCGATGTGGTGTTCGCGCAGCTGTATTTCGATGCGATCGACGCCGACAAGGACGGCAGATGGCCGAATCCGGTCTGGCAGCCGGTCTTCGATTCCCGGTCCAACCGCACCGTGTGGCCACTGCAGTTCGCGTTGGCGGGCATGAATGCACACATCAACCACGATTTGGCGATGGCAGTCGTGATGACCTGCAAGGAGCGGTCCACCACACCCGACACCAAACCGGTGCACGCCGACTATCTGAAGGTCAATGAGCTGCTGGCCCGGATCGAGGCCGAGGTCCGCGCGGAATACGAGCCCCAGTTGCTCCGGCTGACCACCAAGGATGCCGAGACAATGAAGCACATCCTGTGCAGCTTCAGCATCGCCCACGCCAGGGACGCCGCCTGGGCCACGACGCAGTCGCTCTGGATGCAACGCAACAACAGCATGCTCCGCCGTATGACCGAACGCGGACTCGAGGAAGGCGTCGGCGCCACGGGACGGCTGCTCCTCACCCCCGTTGTCCCGCCGCCGAAGTAGACCTCAGCTTGTTCCTTGTCCGCCGGATCGAAACCGGCTGGCTTGGTTGCATCGATGGTGGAGTGCGCGACCCCGGCCTCGCCTTTGTCGGCGATACGCTGAACATTGGCGAAAGGTAAGCGCATGTTGCCCGGTGATCAAAGACATGTCGGTGGGATCGCACTCGGCCGATGACCCAGGACGATCCGCTTCGCACACACCATGAGGTGGCAACGACCACCATGGCGGAGTTGGCCGCGGCCGGTTTCGAGGATGCGGTGCAGATCGGCCGCGGCGGTTTCGGGGTGGTAGATCGCTGCCGTCAGGTCGCGCTGGATCGAACGGCGGCAGCGGATGTGTACGCGCTCGGCGCGACCCGGTTCTGCGCGCTGACCGGCCATGCCGCGTTCCAGCGTCGTAGGGCTGAGAACGGGACACAGCTTCCGCGGATCACCGCCCAGCCGGTGCCGGGCCTCCGGGACAGTGGCATCCCCGATGATGTGTCGGTGGTGGTGCCGCGATGATCCGCGACCCTGACGAACGCCCTTCCGCGGCGGGTCTGGGGGAGAGCATTCGACAGGTGCAGCAGCGCCAGGGTGTCGCGGTTGGTGAGGCGGGCCGACAGTCGGATTCGATTGTCGAGCATCGGCACCGGGAGCCAGCGGTGGAGGGACGGCGCCCGCCCGCCGCGGGCAGTGGTGGCAATCTGCCGTTCGAGCTGACTAGTTTTGTCGGCCGACGCACCGAGTTGTCGGCGGTAAAAAATCTGCTGTCCACGTCCCGGCTGATCACCTTTACCGGAGTCGGCGGTGTCGGCAAGACGCGGCTCGCGCTGCGGGCCGCATCGCAAGCGCGGCGGGATTTCGCCGACGGGGTGTGGTTGGTCGAACTGGCCGAGGTCTCCGATGCCGCGCTGCTGGTCGATGTCGTCGCGGCTACCCTGGGTGTGCGGGACGCGGCGCCCGGTCCTTTGCACGATGTTCTGGTCAAATTTCTGGGCGCACGGGAAATATTGCTCGTTCTGGACAACTGCGAGCACATGGTGGAAGCCGTGGCGAAGTTGACCGAGGCGTTGCTGCGGACCTGCCCGGAGCTGCGGATTCTCGCCACCAGCCGGGAAGCGTTGAATATCGCGGGGGAGGCGGTGCTGCGGGTGGCGCCGTTGACGGTCCCGGATCAGGACCGGGAGCCGGCGCTGACGAGGCTGCCTCGTTTCGATGCGGTGACGCTGTTCGCCGATCGCGCCGCTGCAGCCGTGCCGGGCTTCGAACTCGACGAGCACAACATGGCTGCCGTGACCCGGATTTGCGCTCGGCTGGATGGGTTGCCGCTGGCGATCGAACTGGCGGCGGCTCGGATGCGTGCGATGTCACCCGAGCAGATTCTGCAACGCCTCGATGATCGGTACACGCTGCTCACCCGTGGCAGTCGTACCGCGCCGACCCGGCAGCAGACGCTGCGATGGTGTGTCGACTGGGGCTATGAGTTGTGTACCCCGGACGAACAGCGGCTGTGGGCCCGGTTGTCGGTGTTCGCCGTGAGTTGCGAACTCGACGCCGTGGAACAGGTATGCGGTGTCGGCCTTGCGCCGCACAGCTCGCTCGATGTGCTGTCCGCCCTGGTGGACAAGTCGATTCTGATCCGGGAGGAATCCGACACCATCGTCCGATTCCGAATGCTCGAGACAATGCGCGACTACGGTCGGCAAAAGCTGCGAGAGTCCGGCGAAGATACGGAGCTGCGCCGACGGCACCGCGACTGGTACCAGCAATTGGCGCTTGACGCCCAGGCCGGGTGGATCAGTGACCGGCAGCCCTACTGGATCGCCCGCCTCGAGCGCGAACTCCCCAACCTGCGCGACGCGCTCGAATGCTGCCTTTCCGAGGACACCGACGAGGCGGCTGCGGCCGGGCTGCGAATCGCCGCCGCGCTGCACGAATTCTGGATCCTTCGCGGAATGTACGGGGAAGGCCGAACCTGGCTCGACCGCGTACTCGCCCACCCCGGTGCGCAATCGGTACCCGACCGCATCGGTGCGCTACGCGCCGCCTGCGAGGTGGCCGCGCCACAGGGGGATTTCCCAGCCACCGCCGCCCTTCTGGAGGAGGGGCGACTGCTCGCCCAACAGGCATCTACCCCCGCCATCCAGGGACAGCTCGCCTACGCTACCGGCATCACCGCACTTGCCAGCGGCGCAGCGGCCGACGCATCCTCCGCCCTGGAACGAGCTGTCGACCTGCTCGGCTCGAACGAGACCGGAGAGCTCTACATCAGTGCTCTGACCATTCTCGCCTGGTCATACGAACTGCGCGGCCACATGGTCCCAGCGACCGAGCATTACCGCCGAGTACTTACCATCACCGAAGCGCAGGGCGAATTGCTCTATCGCTCTGTCGCGTTGCGTGGCTTGGGTGTTTCCGCATGGCTGCAAGGCGAACGAGACCGTGCCCAACGGTTGCTCGAGGCGGCATTACGAATCAACAGACGGCCGAATAGTCCGGTGTTCACCGCATTCAGCCTCGAGGCGCTGGCCTGGACTACCGCTGACCAGGGCGATACCGAGCGCGCGGCCGTGCTGATGGGGGCAGCCCAGGGAAAATGGCTGGTGGGCAGCAGTGTGCGGGCCGTCCTGCGGAATATGTCGCGCTTTCACGAGGAATGCGAGCGGACGACACGTCAAACCCTTGGCACTCGCAGATTCGATGGTGCCTTTCGGCAAGGCCGGGAGATGAGTATGGATGCCGCTATCGCGTATGCGCTCGGGGTACAACCCGCCGATGCGGCCGCCGCGGCGGGCGCCCCCGCGAAATTGACCAAACGCGAGCGGCAGGTCGCCGCCCTCATCGCCCAAGGACTCACCAACAGGCAAATCGCCGCCGAGCTGGTGATCGCGCAACGCACGGCCGAAGGTCATGTCGAACACATCCTGACCAAGCTCGGATTCAACTCCCGCGCTCAGATCGCGGCTTGGACAGCGGATCAAACCGAAGACCACTGACCGGGTGCGGTAACCGAACACCGCGGCTGCGTTCGTGACTACGGTAGCCAGCGGTAAACTGTCTTTGACGCCTTCCGCGATCCGGATGACGCCTTGTCCGGCCGGTCGATGTTGCAGCTGTCGGCCAGTCGAATGCGCGTTTCTCTCGCGGGACGCATCAAATACTTCACCAAGTAGCGAATCGCGTGTCGCAAAGCCGATTCGGCACGTAACGCACTCGCAGCCCAGTCCGGTAGCTCGGCAGCGCGGCCTCCTACACGGACGAAACAAAGCTCGTTGTAAGGAAGCGAAATGTCTAACAATATCGTCAAAACCCTGGTCGCGACTGCCATTGCCGCGCCCCTGCTCGTGCTCGCGGCGCCCGCAGCCATTGCCGATTCGACCGTCGCCGCGCCTCCGGCGTCCGCCATTGCTCCGGTCGACGGATCATTCGGATCAGCTACGTGGTGTTTCCCCCTCGGCAGTGTTGTCTGGTGCATCTGAGTGAGCGTCTGAGAACTCCGGCGTCGGGTGTGACATTGCTCGGAGTGCTGCAGCTGGTGTCCGGAGGGGGTATCGACCAGTACGCCAACCTCCTGCAACACCGAAAACTGCTGGTCATCGGCAAATCGAACTAGGCGAGGAACTGGCCGATGATCGCACCGACCGCACAGCCGATGATGGCACCCACCAGGAAGAACCAGATCCCGATGAGAATGCCGATGACACAACCGATCATCTCGCCGACCTCGACGACAGACGAACGGCACTGAATGGGATCACTCCCGGCTATCTTCTTGTATTCGGGCAATATCGCATTTCAGGGCAAAGCCTTGGCGCACGTGCCGCTTGATAGCTATTTCATCGCAATCGGACATCCTTGCTGGTGAGAGTGTTGAGGTTGCGACAGCTGATCGGCAGGCCCAGCGCAGCGCTGCCCAGCCGATCACGATCGGCGGGGCAGCGCTGTGCGCAGGTGCCTGACCTCGGGCTCGAAACCGAAGGTTCAGTGGGGAATCGGGAAGTTGGCGCGGAAAGTTCGAGCAGGGCGGCGAGGGCGGCCTGCTCACCGGCGGGGCCGAGGTCGAGGAGTCCATGGAAAACTCGATCTGGCGCAAATATTCCCTCCATATGACGCTGTGGTTCACGCGCGGGCGGTGCCGATCTTCCTACACTGCGACAGTAGCCCGACCCGGAGTCGACCTCGCGGGAGGGCGAAAAGAACTGTGCACCAACAGGCTTCGTGAGGTGGGTTTTGTGGCGGCAGTCGAGGTCCGGCATGTGATGGCCGGTGACCGGCAGAAGGTGTATGACCTGATCGCCGACGTGACTCGGATGAGTGAGTGGAGTCCGGAGTCGGCAGGAGCGGAGTGGCTCACCGGTGCGCCGGGCGCTGTCGGATCCACCTTCCGGGGGGACAATCGGCGCCCGTGGGTGAAGTGGAGCACGATCTGCACGGTGACGGTGGCCGACCCGGGAAAACGCTTTGCTTTCGCCGTGCGGGCGGCGGGCCGTCCGGTGTCGACATGGGAGTACGAGATCGCCCCGCACCCGAAGGGATGCGAGGTCATCGAGCGCGTCTTCGACCAGCGCTCCCTGTTCTACAAGGTGACCTCGGTGGTCACCACCGGTCTGGGACGACGGTCAGTGCGCAACCGGCGGACGATGGTGCAGACCCTGGCCGCGTTGGCGCGCTTCGTGGAACGTTGGTGAGCCACGCAAGCCTCGACCACCGGGATGTACGGTTCGTAGCGCCCGCCCTGGCGATCTCGTGATCGCAATCGATTGCGGCGGTTCAGTATTCGTTGTGACGCCGATTCCCGACCATGAGCCTGATGCGCGGCCCGGCGATCGTGGAACCGGCCGGTGCGGCGCTCGCCCTGATGTTCGGCGAATCGACCGGAACCGCGACGGCTTCGGCTGCGCAGACCACGCGCCGGTCTCCTGACCCCTAGCGCGTGCGGCTGTCGGTCAACCGCATAGCCGCGAATCCGGAGTACAGGAGGAAGCGAAGTGGTATTTACAGCCCGACTACGGGCCGTAGTGGGTGCCGTCGGGATCACTCGGGGCGGCTCCGTATCGCCGAACTGTGCGGCGGTGCCAGTATACGAGGCATCGGTTCGCGAGCTGCGGCAGTGGCTGGAACAGCGCCATGCCACCGACGCCGGTGCGGCCCGGGCAACCTCGCCGGTGCTCGAGGCCGCCGCGCTGGCGGTGGATGCCATCGACGCTCTGGTGTGGCTCAGCGACGCTCCGCCCGCCGAAGAGCAAGGCCCCGTGTGGGATTCAGTCCTCCAAGCCCTCGCGCGTGCCTACTACCTCGCCGAAGGGGCGAATCTTCAAGGAAACGGTTACGTCGGTACCTACCCTTGGCACCGGGCAACCGGCACGACCGCATCAGACGGCACCGCCGCTGATTTCGCCGCCGGTCGATCCTCGGCCGATACAGCGTTGTGGCACCCCGCACTGCGGCATTGCCGCAGGTGACGAGTCGATCGTTCCGCAGACTGACGACCAGGAAGTAGTTGTGAAGGTGAGCAAGCATGTCGTGATCTCTGTGTCGGCCGTGGTGGCGCTTGCCGCCGCTGCCGGCACGGTGAACGCGGCACCGCGGCCCGACACTGCGCTGGCCACCAGTACTACGCGCGCCACCGTCGGCACTCTGTTGGAATAATCGGCGGCGTCGGAGTCTGCGTCCTTGGCGGTCTCGCGGGCGCGGCCGTTGCTGGTCACCGTGCCCGCCGCAATCCTGGCCGCGGCCCTGTACTCCGCCCCGTAGAACGGCCATTCGGTCCGGCGCAGGCAACGTCGGCACATAGACATCCGGAGCAGGTCACGCGTCGCGGACGCTCAGTCCGACGTCACCGGTGCTGCCCGGTGTGAGGTATCGGGATGGGCTCGACGCCGTGGCTGAAGCGATGGTGCGACGGCGCGCCGCGCAGCACGACTCCGCTTTTGTCGGTCATGCCTTCTGTTGGTGACCTCGAATCCGTCGGAGTGGCAGAAGGACTACCGGGTTTCAGGTCCGTGCGACTGGTCGGCATTCCCGAATGCTGTTCGGGGCCGGGGAGGCCGATGTGTCGGCTCGCTTGCGTCACCGTGTCCAGAATCGGTGCTGCCTCGGCGGCACGGCCGACGGCGGTCAGCGCGCGCGCATACACCTGCATCGCCTGCAGCCGTCGCACCGCAGCGGAGACCTCGGTGAGTGCCTGCACGGCCTCCTCAGCGATCTGCATCGCGGTGTCTGCATCGCCGCTACCGAGGGCGACCTCGGCCAGTCGGGTCAGTGCGCATCCCTCCTGGTGTCGGCTGCCGTGTCGGCGGGCCATGTCGAGCGCCTGCGCGCACAGCTTGCGGGCGTGGACGGAGTCCCCGCGCTGCAGTATCGCGAATCCCAACTCGTGCAACGCCATCGACTCGATCCGCAGACTGCCGACCTGCAGCGCGATGAGCAGGGCCTGCTCGGCGGCCTCGGCGGCCTCGGCCCAGCACCCGGCGTCGCAGCACACCCGAGCGATCGCCGCCCAGCTCACCCCCTCACCGAACCGGGTCCCGGCCTCGGCGCCCCAGTTCGATGGCGCGGCGGTGATGTTCGATGGCGGCATCCGTCTTGCCCCGGTAGTCCATGACTGTGCCGAGCGCCTGCTCGGCGAGGATGGCGCTGGTCAGGTCTCCCCCTTCTTGCAGAACCGCCCCGGCGTGGCGGAGTGCGTGTTCGGCGCTCAGATCGCCCGTGCCGATCAGCCGCGCGGTGGCGGCGGCCAGCTCGGCCCTGGCCATGGTCGGGTGGTCGCCGTCGTCCCCGGCCGCTCGGCTCAGCGCTTCGAGCGCCTGCGCCACCTGGGGCAGATGCTCGCCCGCATCCTCACCTACCGCGAGCAACAGCGCGAGATCGACTGCGAGCGTCCGGGTCTGGGCATCAGAATGCTCGGCCACCTGCCGGTAGAGTGCGACCAGCCCGAACCGCTCGGCGAACGCCCATGCGGTGCAGTGTCGTTCGTCGGTGTACTGCTGCCCCGCTGCCCTGGTGGCGGCGTAGAAATCTGCGCCCAGACCCGGATCGCGCAGTTCCACAATGTTTTTCGCGCTCGCGAGATAGAAATCGACCAGCCGGTGCAGGGCCTGCGGCCATTCGAGCTGGTGCGCCGGTTCCGCCACGCTGCGTGCGTAGAGACGCAGTAGATCGTGATAGCGGTAGCGGCAGAACTCCGGTGTCTGCAGCATGCCCAGGTCGACGAGGGCTTCGCAGAGGTGTTCGGCCTCGGCCATCTCTCGGTCGAGCAGTGCGGCGATGGCGGCGATGGGCAAATGGGGCGCATCGCAGAACGCGACGAGGACGAACGCGCGTGACAACTCGGGGTCGAGCCGACGGTAACTGGCCCGGAACGCGAGCTCCACACTGGTGTTGCCGACCGCGAGTTCGGCCAGCCGGACGTGCTCGTCGGCCAGGCGCTCGGCGAGAGCGGCGAGCTGCCGGCCGGGCCGACTGGCGAGCCGCGCTCCGATGATGCGCAGCGGCAGGGGAAGGTGGCCGCAGGCGCGCAGGATCGCCTGTGCCGCTTCCGGTTCGGCGGACAACCGTGGCGCGGACACCATGCGCTCCAGTAGCGTCCATGCCTGGTCCGGGGTGAGGACGTCCAGAGGGACCAGCCGCGCATCGAATAATTCCGCCAGGCTCGAACGGCTGGTGACCAGCACCGCCGCCGCGCCCGGGCCCGGCAGCAACGCAGTGAGGTGGTCGGCGTCGCGGGCGTTGTCGAGCACCAGCAGGATGCGCTTGCACGCTACGGTGGTGCGCCACAGCTCCGTTCGCTCCGCGAGCCCGTGCGGTATCTCGCCGGGGTCGACGCCGATCGAGCGTAATGCGCCCGCGAGCAGCGTGTCCATCGATCGCGGGCGCTCGTCCATCCCGCCGAGGTCGAGATAGGTCACGCCGTCCGGGTAGTGGTCCCGTACGCGGTGCGCGAGATGCACTGCGAGCGTGGTCTTTCCGACACCGGCCATTCCGGTGATCGCCACCACCGCACGGCGGTCGGAGGCCTCGCCCAGCACGTCGGCCAGTTCGTGGACCAGATCTTCGCGTCCGACGAAGTCGGCGATGTCGAGGGGTAACTGCGTCGGGGTCCCGAGTTCTCCTTCGGCAGGCGGCAAGTCACGCACGGTGACCAGATGCGTGGCGCTGGGGATCGGTGGCTCTGTCGACAGGAACTCCTGATGCAACCGGACCAGCCGCGGGCCGGGCTCCACGCCGAGTTCGTCGGCGAGCAGTCGACGTGCATTGTGAAAGACGTCGAGCGCCTCGGCCCGCCGCCCACTCCGGTACAGCGCGATCATCAGCAGTTCGTGCCATCGCTCGCCATGTGGTTCGGCTTCGACGCGCGCCTCCAGCTCCGCGAGTGCGGCCGAATACCGATCCAGGTCCACCGCGACAACTATCGCGGCCTCGTGCAGGGTCGACCGCAGCCGGCGCAGGCGGGCCCGCTCCTCCTCCGCCCACGGTCCGGGCAGGCCGACCAGTGGATCGCCGCGCCACAGTTGTTGTGCGGCAGTCAGTTTCTCGTTCGCCTCAGCGGCCGCGCCGGAGTTGCGGTCGGATTCGGCGGCCGCGAGCAGCGCCTCGACTGCGGTGGCATCGGACCCGACCGGCAGTCCGAGCCGGTAGCCACCGCGAATCGTGTCGAGCCATTTCGTCCCGGCGCCCGGGTGGCCATGGTGCTCGAATTGGCGGCGCAGGGCGTGCATATGATTGCGCAGCGCACCGACGGCCGACGACGGAGGCCAATCGCCCCACAGACGTTCGGCGAGCTGCGTCGTCGACAGCGTTCGTCCCGGCTCGGCCGCGAGGATGGCAAGCACGGCCAGCTGCTGCGGTGCCGTGATATCCAGCTGACGGCCCTCCAGTCGCACCTCCACCGGTCCCAACAGGTTCAGCCGAAGCTCCCCGGGTTTGGCATCGCCGATACCGGGGCTCTGCTGCGCTGCCATACAAGTTCCTCACATTCGATTCACTCTGACGAGGCACTCCCTGGCATGCCGGACGAAGGCGGCCGACACCGCCCACCAGCGGAGCGACCTTCGGGTCGGTATCGCGCAGCGGCCGTTTCACCTCGTCGGTCGGTGACCGGGTCCGGTATCGGTACGGAGTCGACCCGTGTTGTCTGCGTGGCGCAGCGTGCAGCAACATCTGCGTACGGGAGGTCGCTCCCGTTCGGTCGAGCTACCGCGAAGTCTAGGAGGATCGGTGCCACCCGCGCGTGAACCACAGCGTCACCCGGACTGAACATATGCGTCACGAACCGCCCTGCTGCCGCAGCGCGACGTCATCCACACCGCGAACGAGGTGGCGAGCCACGATCTGCTGTCCGGCGGCCGAGTGCTGTTCGGCGCCGGAATCGGCTGGAACCGTGAGGAAATGCGCAACCACGGCACCGGTCCGCGCACCCGCGGGAAGCTGTTCGACGAGCAGCTCACCGCGCCGAAGACACGGTGGACCGAGGACGAGGCCGAGTTCGACGGCACATACGTGCGAGCGTGACCCGGCCGGAGGCTAGCCGCTCCGCCTGTTCAGGCATCCGGTTCTGCCTCCACGGCGAGGCGCGACTGTACGGGGTATGCGTCGTTCTGCGCCGGGACGTCCATTCGCGGGAAGTGGGTGGTTGGTCGCAGTTCTGTTGGGGCCGAGTGGGGTTCGTGTGGTGTGTCCTGCGGGGTCTCGACGACGCCCTCTGTGCTCGGTGCCGTATCGGGTATCGCGGCGGCCTCGGAGACACGCATGGAGAAGGGTTTGAGCCGGGGCGCGGAGTCGTGTGCAGGGTCGCTGCCGGGCAGGGAGCTGCGCAATGCCGGTCGCGATGGAATGTCGCTTCGGACGTCGGCGATGGGTGCGTTGCGTTGTTCGTCGGGTTGGTAGGTGTCGCGGTTCTGCCGGGTGCGGGCGATGGGTGCGTTGCGTTGCTGGTCGGGTTGGTAGGTGTCGCGGTTTTGCGGGGTGGGGGCGTTGGACGCGCGGCGTTCGTTCTCCTCGTACATAGTCGCCGTATCCCGGAGGTTCGTCGCGTTCTGCCGGAAGACTTCGACGACCTTGGACAAGGATTCGACGGTATTGTCGCGGTTCTTCTTGTATCCCTGCTCACCGTCGGCGAACTTGCGACCGGCTTTGTCGCCGCCCCACGGCTCGCCCTTGCTCTCGGAGGCGGCCTTCAGCGTGTCCAAGAGCTTCTTGGTGGTGTCGGCGACACCGTCGAATTCGCTTGCGGCGCGGCGTATTCCGTCCGGCTTGACCTCTACGGGCTTCTTACTCATCGTGTCCTCCGGTGTTGGTGTCGTCGGCCAGGTGCCGAATCTCGGTGAGGCTGGGTGCCTCTCGTTCCGCGGCGTCGGTGCCGACGACTCCGGAGAGCCGGTCGGCGGGGAAGTCGCGGCACCGGGTCAGTACGGCGGTGGCCGGTAGTCCGGCGAGGTAGGCGTCGCTGAACCGCAGTTGCCAGAGCCCTGCGGCGATCTCCCCGGCTTGTCCGGCTCGGGCGCGTGGTAGATAGCCGCCCGCCTCGCCGGTGGTGGCGGCCCAAAGGTAGCCGACCACAGTGGATTCCATCCGGACCGGAAGGTATCGGACGGGGGAGTCGGTTTCGGTGGGGTAGGTCTGTAGCGGGACGCTCACCAGTGGTCCCCAGCCATGGCGGCGGTCGACCGGCGTGCCGTCGGGATAGGTGTCGTCCTGGACCAGCGGCCCCTCGCCCAGCGGCGGGCCGTCGGGATTGAGGCGGTCCCACAGCTCGGCGAGGCTCGGGGCGCGGCCGAACCGGATCCCGGGCGGAATCGTGCCGGCGACCGGGTCTTCGGGTTCGCCGATCCATTCTTGGATGGCTTCCCTCGGTGTCAGGCCGCGCCGGGCCGCGTCGTCGAGGCGGCGTTCCCAGGCGAGCAGGCAGTCGAGATCGTCTCCGGCCGTGGCGAGTTGGCGTTCGAAACCGGCTGCGTGGTGGTCTTCGGAGGCCCAGAGATACCCGATGAGCCGACCCTGCCGGTGCACCGGCAGGTAGGTCAGGGGGCGGCGGGTCCAGTGGCTGTAGGTGGTCGGGGTGTCGGTCATCGTTGCTCCGGCGAGGGGTTGGGCGTGGTCGGTCGGGGTGGGTGCGGTGCTGCGGGCGAGTCGTGACCGGGACGGTGGCCGGATTCCTCGGATTCCGAAGGCAGTTCCGCGAACAGATGGTCGATGAAGTCCGCTCTGTCGGGCAGCCTGGCGTGCAAGTCACCGACCAAATCACGCCCCTTGGTCCGCGCCCGGTACTCGGCCTGCACCGCCCACAGCTTGTGCCGGTCCATCTGCGCCACCAACGCCAGCGCCATCTGTGGCGTGGTTGCCGCTCGCAGGCCCTGTACACAGTCGTGCACGTCCTGCGAGTCGGCAACGGCGGGATCGCTCCTGTCCGGTATCGGCTCGCGGGGAGGTGGCGCGTCGGCATGGGCACCGCCCTCAGCACCAGTCGCTTGCGGCAACGACTCGAGGGTGTCGCCCCGAGGTTCGCTGCGCCCCTTATCCTTCGGGGCCTGGACTGGCCCGGCGTCGGGGTCACCGGAAGCCTGCGGTCCCGTGGGCGGGTCGCCGCCGGGCAACTGTCGGGATTCCGCCAGGGGTAGCACCTCGCCGCGCAGCACGACGGTGTCGCCGTCGTTTCCGACGTGGCTGATTGTGTATGCGGTGCCTCGCGCGAGCAGGAGTTCGTTCGACCACGGGTGGTGGCCCTCGCGGCCGAGGTAGGCGCCACAGGTGGGCGGAACGGTGAGTTCGAGACGGTACCGGAGGATTCCGTGTGGGTCGTAGACCCGCGGGCCGAGCGAGACGGCCAGGTAGCCGGGTTCGCGCTGGGTGCCCAGCAGTTCCCGGGGGTTTCGGTCACCGAGCGCCGCGCCGTCCTTGGCGACCATGAATCCGATATCGGCGAGGCCCCGTACCACGTGGATCGGTTCAGCGAGTGGCAGTTCCCGTCCGGCGGCGTCGTCGATTAGGGCGATATGCCGGGTGACGGTGTCGTGAGTGAAGTCCTCATCGAGGTGATCGGAAAAGTATGCCCTCAGTTCGAGGTTGAAGTCGGCGTTGCGGGTGATCTGTCTGCGCCGGTCCACGGGCGAATCGTGGCGCAGGAGATTACCGAGGGCCTCGAGTTCGTCCTCCTGGTCAGGGCTGCGGTGGTCGCTGTCGTCGAGTTCGTCGTGACGGTTCTGTATCGCGTCCAGATCCGCGGGGACATCGGCCAGCAGCCCGTCGATCCTTTCGTCGTCAGCGTAGCGCTCCAGGCGGGCAGGTATATCCTCGCCTTCCGAGAGATCACGCAGGATACGGTTGATCAGCGGCGATCTCGTGTGCGCGCGCAGCGCGGTCCGTACCTCGTCGAGCAGTTGCTCCCAGGTTCGCAGGTGCTGGTATCCGAACATGTCTCCGGAGATATCGGTGGGGAACCGGCGGATGCCGTTCTCGACGACGCTCGAGTTCGCCGGGGCGTGGAGAGCGATCGGATGCGTTGCGGGCGAATGATGCTCGCCCGCGGACGGCAGCTCCACTGTGGCATGCAGGACAGTGACCCCCATTTCGGGGTCGTAGACGACATGGGTGACCCGGTAGAGCGTGCCCCGCGCCAGCATCAGTTCCCGCTGACTCTTCGCCTTCGCCTCGCCGTCACGGCCGATGTAGACGCCGCGGGCACCGGGCGGCACCACGATCTCCAGGCGGAACGAGGTCTTGTCGACCAGCCACTCGAGTGCCACGGAGGTGACCGACAGGGACATGAAGCCGGGTTCGCGTTGCAGCACGCCGCACAACAGGCCGGGGTGCCGGCGGCCCAGCGGGGTGCCGTCGCCGATGAGCAGGAAGTCGATGTGCTCGAGGGCGCGAATGATTCGAATCGGCCGGTCCACGGGGACGATGCGGTCGGCCGCCAGATCGAGCTGGGCCGAGTGCTCGAGCACTGTGTCCGCGTACAGTCCGCGGTTGTAGAACCGCCGGTAGACGGCGTCGGTGTTGCGATAGAGCCGGGCATCGCGGTGGATGGCCTGCCAGCGGGCCGCGGGCCGCGGGTCACCCAGGAGCGTGTCGAGTTCCCGCAGTTCTCGCTCCTCGGCCTCGGATTTTCCGGGCGCGCCACGCAACTCGGTCTGCCCGGCACGCAGCTCGGCCAGGCTCGGCGGGAAGTCGTATATATCCTGCGGGTCACCGTAGGGGGCAGCTAGCAGTTCGAATGTCTCGGCGGTCTCTCGGAGTTCAGTGAGCCACCGGCCGAGTTCCTCGGGCGACAGGTTCCGCCGGTGCACCTCGTTGACGAGGTACGCGCGCTCGTAGGTGCGCAGCGCGATGCGTTGCTCCTCCGGTACCTGTGGCCACACCCGCAGCTGCTCATGACCAAATGCGTCGCCGCCGAAATCGGTGGAGAACGAGCGCACTCCGTCGCTGTCGATCTGCGAATGCCATTGGGCTGGGTCCGGGGCATCCGTGGCAATGGTCGGCGTCCCGTGGCCTTGCTGTCCGACTGGTGGTGCGGTGTGGGGGTCGCTCGTTGTGGGTGTGGGCGGAGGATTTGTGCTGGCAGATTCGCCGGGGGTGTCCCATTCGGTGTCGCGTGCGAGCACGAGCACTGTCGCGTGATCGCTTCTGGTGCCGGCGGTTTCGGCATGGATGCGCGCGGTGCGGGCTGCTGCGGGCGCCAGCGATTCGAACGACTCGCTCCCGGTCACCAGCCGATCGATGGTGGCCGCGGTGTCCACCGGCCCGAAGGCGATCGTCACGCTTCCACCGCGTCCTTGCAGGTTCTGGCCGAACGACAGCAGTTGCACCACGGGTTCCGTGACACCGGGTGGCCGCGCCGCTATCGCCGTCTCGAGATCCGCACCGTGCAGCGCCGCCAGCGTGGTCTCGAAGTTGAGCAGTCGGCGGCGCTCGGGGAGATCGGGCGCAGCGGTACCGGCAACCTCCCCCCGCAGGCGCGGGATCTCGAGCTGGATATACCTGCGGTTCAAGGCGTTTCGCACCGCGGCGGGGATGCCGTCGCCAGTGCGGAGACCGGGGGTGTCTTCGAGTAGGCACGCCTGGTACTCCGGTGCCAGATCCGCGAAATGCAGGGCCTGCCACCACGCACGGCCGTGCTCTTCCCACCAGGCCGCCCGGTCGGCGCGCGAGGTTCCGGCAGCGTGCAGGGTATCGGACTGCGGCGGCGGCCTGATGCGATCGCCGGGACCGGTCGGTTCGGGGTGGGCAAATATCTTGTCCCGCTGCGTCTTCGAGATTCTTCCGCCGTGCAGCTGGGTACGCCATTGGCCGAGTTGGAACTGCTCCTGGAAGAACTGTTCGCGGGCGGCCTGTACGACCTCCCGCGTCGCGGGGTCCCGGTGGCCGAGCGTGTTCTCGATGTGGTGCAGCGCCTTTTCCGTGGCGTCCGCGAGGACCTGCCGGTACGTGATCTCGGTCCGCTGGCGTTGCAACTCGCCGGCCCGATCGCGCCGGAATCCCTCGTTATCGAGGCGTTCGAAGTGCTCGTGCAGCGAAAGGCCAAGGCGGCGTAGCCAATCCAGCGCGTAGTCATTGAGCTTCGGGTGCCGCGAACCTTGGTTGTCGGCATCTACCCATTGTGAGAGTTGCCCGTCGATGACCTCGAGTTCGCCGAAGGCGGTTGCGGTCCGCTCCCCGAGGAAAGACGCGTGCTGGATTCGGCCGCTCGGCTCGGTGGCGGCGGAATAGAGGTTGCCGAACTCGTCCATCACGAAAAGCACCAAGCGGTGGTCGCCCGGCAGGCCCTCGACCTCTGTGGTGTCGAACAGCATGCCGTCGGAGGCTCGGTACAGCCTGCCGTCGTCCCCCAGGAACAACCGATGCGACTCGAGTTCCCTGGCGTCCATGTAGTGGACGGGGCGGGCGCGGTCCGGCGTGGAGATCTTGTCCGGCACCGCTGCGGCGAGTAGCGGCATCTCCGGGGCCACCAGCGCACGATGCAACGGCACCGGGATCCGGTCCACGGGTACTCGGCCGCCCCGCGCGGAGAGCGCATCCCATACCCGCTGTGGCGGCCACACCGTTACGGGGTCGCCTGTGGCGCCGACGCTGATCTTGTAGTGACCGTCGGCGGTGCGATGCAGAAGTACCGTCGAATATCCCGGGGCTCCGACGATCTCGTGCGGTCGGCCGTCGGGGTGCGCAATGACGAAGTTCACCTCGTAGACGGCCGAGACCACCCGCAGCACTTCGTCCCCGACAGGGTCGGCCATGGCCCAAGCTGCGCGCGCCCGGCGGCGGTCGAAATCCTCTCGCTGCTGCTGTTCTTTCTGCCATTCCGCGTCATGGATCTCCCCGGCCGCGCGGCTCTCGTCGACCTCCTCGCGCCGTTCGCGTTCGATGGTCGTCTGCTCGTGGAGGTGATCCACGATATGCCTGTGTACATCCTCGACTTCGGAGACGTTCAGCGTGTTCAGGATTCGGGCGATGGCGGCGAACCCAGGACCGTCGGTGGTCGGCATCGAGGTCGAGCTGCCGACGGCATATTCGGCTTGCTCCCGTTGCCGCCGCAGCTCCGCGTAGGTGGGGACTTCGGGCCGCTCGACCCGAACGGTGTCCACGCCCAGCCGGAGAACCAGGTCCCGCAGCGTTTCGGCATCGAATTCGTGTTCCCGGTCAGGCTGCGATCCGTCGATACGGCGGGCCACCACTCGTAAGCTGCGGTCGCTGGTGACGGTGGCCGTGGTGTCGAACAGCGCGTCCTGGAAACTGATTGTGGTCCCTGGCGGGAAACGGCTCCACGTGAGGTCCGTGTGCGACGTATCGGTCCGGTAGATCACGAAAGGTGCGGTAGAAGTCGGCCCGCTGTCGAGAATGCGCCTGGCCCGGTCGAAGGCGGCACTTCGAGTCCGCGCGCGTGTTTCCGAGTCGCGCATTTCGAACTGGTCGTACCGGTTCAGGTATACCCGCTGGAAATCTTCGGAGAACCGCAGGCCCTGTGTCTCGAGGAAAGCGAGGGCATAGTCGTTCGTCTGTGTGGCGGGCCGATAGTGCCCGCTGTGGTCGACGATCCTGGTGACGATTCCATCCTGCGCGGAGATCAAACCCGCGGCGGTGATGGTCCGGCCGCCGAGGAAGGAAGAATGCTGGATCAGACCCCGGATCTTCTTGGCGACATACAGGTTGCCGAACTCGTCCATCACGAAAATATGTTCAACTTCGCCGAGATTATTCTCGTCCCGCTCGGCTTGGAACAGCGTGCCGTCACGCGCATGGCGGAGCCGGCCGACCTCGTCGACGAAGAGCCGATGGGCTTCGCGCTCCACGTCGTCCATGTAGTGGGTCGGCGTCGTATAGCGAAGTTCGTCCCGAAACAGATGCTCCGAGCTGAGGTTCCGACCCCTGCGCTTATCTCCCGGAACTCTCCGGCTCCGTATCCAATTCGTCCTCCGCCGCCTTCTGTTGATCTTGGATACCACCTCGGGCTTCGGCGCTCTCGGCGACACCGGCCGCTGTTCCGGAATGTATGGCTTCCGCAGGGCGGCGCCCTCCAGCAGTGGTTCCGGACCGCCGGCGAGCATCTTGGTGAGGGGGCCGGGGATCTGCTCGGTCGGTACGGCCGTCGCGTCGTCCTGGGATCGGTGGACGAGTTCCGGTTCGACGACTGTGGCGAAGTGGCCGGTTGCGGTGATGCCGACCTGATAGCCGACGTCATCCGTGTGCCGCAGGAAGAACTTCGGCAGCTCCGGTTTATTCGTCATATCGACACGAGGCCCGCCAGATCTCGAGAAGACGAAGTTCAGGCGATGGGTTCTGGCGGCTGCGAACAGTGCGAATTCTACGTCATCGCGACCCCGGCTGCCTGCACTTCCGGAACCATCCGGTTGTGACAACGCCTCCTTCTCGGCGTCCAGCAGTTTACTTTGCTCACCACTTCTCCACGCCACGAATTCCGAGGATGGGAGTTCTGTCGAGCTGCTCCGCCGGTCGTCGAGTTCGGAATTCGTAATGTGCGCCAAATAATAGTCCCGATTCGCGGTGATGTCTTTGACGATCGCCTCTTTCACGGCCCTGGTATCGAGTCCGAGGATCATGGCCAAAGTTGGGAACAGGTTCTCCTGCTCGCTCGACGGTATGCGATACCACTCGATGGGCGAGAGCGCGACGACCCGGACTTCCCGCAGCCCGTACTCGCCGAGCCGGCGATCGAATTCCGATCGGCTGATGATTTCCTGCGTGTCCGGCGGTAGATCGCCTCGGGTGCGTGGCTCGCGGACGGCGAGATTACCGTCTCTGCGCACCACGGCGACCTTGTGCCGGTCGCCGTCATGGAAATGTATTTCGGTTTCGGTGTCCAGGCTGTTTTCCGTGAGCGCTTTCCGCAGGTTGGAAATATCGACCGTGCGATCGGTGTCAGGATCCGAGAACGGCGACCGATGTGCCACCGCGGAGTTGCCGCTGTGGCGGTGCGGGCCGCCGTCGGCGGGCGGGGCGAGTCCGATCGTCCCGCCGCTGCGGACCAGGCGTTCCCCCAGCGGGGAATCGAATCCGAACTGCGGTGCGATCGCCACACCTGGCTCGCCGGACGGTGACTTGGGGGAGAAGAAGGCAGCAGATATGCCCTCCGCCTCGGGCAGCAGGCCCGGCCGGAATAGTTCACGAGTCACGACCGGCACACCGTCGGGGCCGAGCACTTCATCGACAACCCATATGCCGTCCTCGTCATTCGTCATCAGATACGTGTGCGCGCCGACGCCCTTGTTGTTCACGTCGTGCTCGTCCACGACCACCGCCGTCGAGCCCACCTCCATGAGAGACAGCTCGATGCCGATGTGTTCATGTTGCGGATACCGTCGGAACTCTGCCGGTATTGCTCCTCTGAAGTCGTCTTCCGGTGTCCCGCCGAGACCGACCACGTCGTTCAGCTGGCCGACATCGTTGTTGCCGGTACGCGAACGTAATCTCGTCGCGGTATGCGGCCCGCACGTACTTCCGGACAGTCCGCCCGTCGAAGCACCGTCGGCGAAGGTACTCGAACCGTCACCCTCCGCACTGCGGGCAAGTGCACCGCCCGCCACCGGAACCAGCGATTCCTGCGCCCCTACCAGCTCTTTCCGATCACGCAGACCCAGTTTCGCCGCAATACGGTCCAATCGTGTACGGACAGTTCGCCCGTCGATTCCGATATCCCGGCCTACCGCACGGGCGGATTCTCCTTTCATGAACGGTTCGAGGACACTCCACTCGTCGTCCATGAACGACACTCTGGCGCCACGATAATCGAAGTGACGTTCATGATCGAGATCGCCGAGCTCGGGTTCCCGGGCCAGCACCCGCCAGTCACGAGCCTCCCGCACGACGGTCGGATAGTCGGCATCACCACCCAACCCCAACTGTGTGGATATCGCAGAAATATTCCGCGCGATCATGTCACCACTACGGGGTGAGTCGGTTTCCTCGGCTATCTCCCGATCCGACTTCTCCTCCAGATTCGGTTTGCGTCGCGATACCCGCGACAGCAGCTGCACCTGTTCGGTTGTGAACGGCGCCGGTTCGCCTGTCGCCGGATTCCGTCCGAAATGCAGATAATCCGTGTCACCGGGCAGGGGGTCTCGACGCACCCAGCCCTGCTCCCTGATCAAGGGCACCCAGGCCGCCCGATCGGAAACCTTCCCTGTGAACCCCACCGTGGCGACTACGTCCAGGAAATCCTTGCGGATCGATTGGTCGTCGGTGCCGAGGTCGTGACCGATTTCCACGTTGGTCTTGCCTCGTACGGCCAGTTCGAGCGCTTGCTTCAGCAGTGCTGCCGGCGGATCGTAATGGGTGAACGTCCGTGCGACGGCTTTCACCTGGACTGCCGTCACGTCCCATAAGCATTGCCGCATATCCGTGACCAGTGTCGCCGGCAGCGCCGGGTCGGCGCGGGGAACAGCGAACCAGCCGTCCTCGCGCAATTCCGCGGTCA
The DNA here is from genome assembly GCF_001613225.1 of Nocardia pseudovaccinii NBRC 100343. GTDB lineage: Bacteria > Actinomycetota > Actinomycetes > Mycobacteriales > Mycobacteriaceae > Nocardia > Nocardia pseudovaccinii. The sequence continues at coordinate 53,816 of NZ_BDBY01000043.1, read as the reverse complement.
TCGGGGTTACGGTTTCGGGATCGGTCCAGGACACCTGCGTGCCTGGGCCGAATCCGATGTGGCCGGAGTGATAGAGGAAGCGGCCGGTTTCCCATACCTGACCCGGGACCGTGTCACCTACGGCAGGCTGCACGATCCTGACCACGCCGCCGTCACTGAGCGAGGACGCGCCCCGCGCGGCTCGCCAGAACCCTTCCCAGCCGGCCAGGTCACGGCGCGCGCCGATCATCCGTACGCCCTGGCGCTCCACCGATGCCGTCAGCCCGACACGCTTCCCGGTACTGAACTCGAACCGCGTCCCCACCGGGAAGACAATCCCCGAGAACTTGTCCGTGAACACCCGCCAGGCGAACTCGTCGACCCGATCCCTTTCCGAGACGGGACGGAACACCACCTCCGGGCGAGTCGACCCGGCCCGGCCGGGACCGGCCGAGGGGACACCGGGCGATCGAGTGCCGATACCAGCGAACACACCCGAACCATCACCCTCCACACTGCGTGCAAGCGCACCGCCCGCCACCGGAACCAGCGATTCCTGCGCCCCTATCAGCTCGTTCCGATCACGCAGACCCAGTTTCGCCGCAATACGATTCAATCGTGTACGGACAGTTTTATCGTCGATTCCGATATCCCGGCCTATCGCAGGGCTGAGTTTTCCTTGCATGAACGGTTCGACGACACTCCACTCGTCGTCGGTGAACGACACCGGAGTGCCGCGATGTTCGAAGTGACGTTCATGATCGAGATCGCCGGGTTCGGGTTTCCGGGCCAGCAACCGCCACCTACGAGCTTCCCGCACGACGGTCTGATGGTCGGCATCGCCGCCCAACCCCAACTGCGTGGATATCGAGGACATGAGCTTTTCGGCCTTGTATTTCGTGGAACCGATTTCTTTGTATATATCGATGCGGTCCTTCTTCTCCATATTCGGTTTGCGGCGCGATGCCTGGTACAGCATATTCATCTGTTCGGTTGTGAACGGCGCCGGTTCACCTGTCTCCGGATTCCGTCCGAAATGCAGATAATCTATGTCACCGGGCCGCGGCTCCGGACGCACCCAGCCCTGCTTCCGGATCAGCGGCATCCAGGCCAGTCGATCGGTACCTTCACCCTTGAATTCAACCTTGACGAACACACGCTCCAGATCGGCGGTGACCGCGGTGGAGGCGATGTTCAGTTCGCGACCGATATCTGCGTTGGTTTTGCCCCGCATGGCCAGTTCGATGGCTTGCTTCGGCCTTCCTGTCGGCGGATCAGCGGGGGTCGCCGCCGGTGCGACGGCTTCCACCTGGACCGTGCGCACGCCCCGCAAGGGTTGCTGCAGGTCGCCGATCAGTATCGGCGGCAGTGCCAGATCGGCGCGGGGAACGGTGGACCACCCTGCGTCGCGCAATTCCGCGGTCGTCGGGGTTCCGGATTCGGGATCGATCCAATGTGCCCGCGTGCCGGTGCCGAACCCGAGGTGAGTGGAGTGATGAAGAAACCGGCCCGTTTCCCACACATGACGCGGGACCGCCGCACCGACGGTGGGCTGCACGATCTCGACTACGCCCCCGTTACTCAGCGTCGGGGATCCGTGCCCCGCGTCCTGCCAGAAGCCATCCCAATTCGTCAATTCCTCCCGGCCGTCGTGGGCGCGGACCGTCCGGATCCCGTCAGGTGCCACCGATGCCGTCAGCACGATACGATTCCCGGCGCTGAATTCGAACCGCGTCCCCACCGGGAACGCGGCCCCCGAGAACTTGTCGGTGAACACCCGCCAGCCGTACTCGTCGACCCGATCCTGCTCCGAGAAGCGACCGGGCGTTACCACGGGGTGGGTCGAGTCGGTCTGGCCGAGTCCGGGGGTGATCGTCGCCGATGACGGTCCGGCCGCGTGCGGGTCGGTGCCGGGTATGGACGAGCGTCCCGACGCACCGGCAGTCGCTCGCGCCGATCCGCTCGCCTCGTTACTCCGCCGTTGCCGCTTGGCCGATGGACCGTGCGAGCCGTCCGTCCGACCGGGACCCGCCGCGGGACCGCGTGATCGGGTGACGTCGGGAGAATCGTTGTCGTCGGGTGCGCCGATGCGGATGCCGGGGGGAAATTTCCGGATCGGCTCGCCGCGGAGGCGAAGCCCGCGGGTCGGAGTGCCGGTCGGGGTGTAGAGAACGGCGAACAGTGCCGCCGAATCGGTTCGGCCCGGTGGCCTGTGGATCCTGCCGTCGGCGTCGGGGACCGAATCGCGGACGACGATGACGCCGCCCTCGTTGACCATGCGGTACGCGTGCGCGCCGATACCGTTCGCGTTGACGGCCGGGTGCACGCCGACGACCAGGGCCTGCGCGCCGGGGCCGAGACGCAGTAGCTGCGCAGCGATGCGGTGCTCGTCGGCGTATCCGCGGAGCTTTCCTCCGGCGGCTTTCTCGGCTTCCTGCTGCGAGCGGCCGGGCAGTTCGGGTGCTGTGCCGTCGGGCGGTGTGGATCGGTAGTACGGCTGGATTGCGGTGCTGCCGTTGTCTTCCTGGATATCGGTCAGCGCCTGGGCGAGGCAGTCGAAATCCGTGTCGGCACCGCGCACAGCAGTCTGCGGTCGGTCGACGGTCGAGTAAGCAGCGGAGCCGTCACCGTGCGCGGATTCGAACGTATCGAGCAGAGCGTCACCGAAATAGGTCTCGCCGCGTTCGGGCTCGAACCTCGGATCCGGCCGCGGTGCGGTCGGTGGTTCGAAGTGTCCGCGCAGGACGATGAAGTTGGGGGTGTAGAAGGAGTTGAAGGGGTCGGTTCCGATTCCGGTGATTCGGTAGGGCGTGTTACTCGCGAACAGGAGCTCGTTCTCGTGTGCGTTTTTCGCGCGGCCGTCGCGGCCCAGATACACCCCGAGGGGGCCGGATTGTCCGGGTCGTCTGCGTGGTACCTCGAGTTCGAGGCGGTAGTTCGATTTGGTACTGGTCGCAACTAGTTCGGTGGTCAGTGAGGTGGACAGGAGGTTGGCGTTGCGCTGAAGGACATTGAGAACGAGGCGGGGGTCCTTGCGTCCGTCGACGGTGTTGCCGTGCTGATCGATGGCCATGAAGTCGATGTCGCCGAGTGCCCGGACGACGAGGAACGGCTCGGTTCCAGGCAGGGGCCGGCCGGTTCCCTGCTCGAGCAGTTCGAGAAACTGGCGGACGTTTTCCGGTGTGGGCGCGGTACCGAAGTTCTCTCGATATGCCCTGTCGAACCGGTTGTAGAAGATCGCGTCGACACCGATCTGTTCCCAGCGCGCTGGCGGGCGGGGGTCGTGCAGAATCTCGTTGAGCGCGTGCAACTTCCGAGTCTCGGAGTCGTCGAGGTATGCACTCTCCAGTCGGCGCACCGTGTCGCGGTCGGAGTCGGTACGGTCGCCGGGATTCTTGTCCAGAGCTGGCCGTAGCTGTTGCGCTTCGGCCGCGGTGCACCTGCCGATCAGATTGTCCTGCAGATCTTTTCGCGACTGGACCAGCGTACTGAGATCGGGCGTGCTGAAGGGACTGTCGCTGAGGAGGTCTCTGGTGGCGGCGTGGCGCTGGAACCGGTCGAATCCCTCTTCGAAACTCTCGCCCGCGTGCATCTTCCGTATCAGGGTGTTGGTGAGGGCGGAGGATTGCTGGTAGGTCATCAGGGCGGTGCGTACTTCGGGTAGCTGCCGAGGCCAGGTGCGGAGCACAGTGTGGCCGTAGTCGGCGCCGTCTCGGTTGCTGGTGAACACGCGCACACCATCGAGGGGCAGTTTCGCGGTCGTGGTGTCGGGGACCAGGGGTTGCACCGTCCACGTGGCCGGATCGGCGTGTGGCAGGGATGCGGTGATCGCTGTGGGTGCGTAGAGGTGGATGTGCTGTGTGCCGGGGTGGTGGGTGGTGAATTGGGTGATCGCCGTGTGGAGGTGGTCGGTGGAATCGCCGGGTGCCCGGGCGCCGTAGTCGATCCAGAAGACGCTCGCGTCGCCGGGGCGCGTGCGGGTGGTGTCGGTGTGCAGTCCGGCGACGCGGCCGGGCATGCCGTTCATCGCGGCGGCTGTGGTGGCCGAGTATGCGTGCCAGTGCACCGTCGGCGCGGTGTCGACGGGGCCGAACCCGATGGCTATGCGCCCGCGCCGACCCAGATCGTCGTGGGCGAAGGACAGCAGGTGCACCGCCGGTGGCGTGCTGCCGGAGGAATCGGCGGCCATTTCGGCGGTCCTGACGGCAGCGCGCAGGGCGGTGCGGGGGATGTCGAGGTTGTGCCATTGTTCGAGCAGGTCCGGCGGCAGCCCGTCGTCGAAGTCGTCGTGCTCTTGGAACCAGTCCCGCTTGACCATGAGGTACCGGATATTGCGGGCGTGCCGGATCGGCGCGGCGATGACATCGCTGTTGCGCAGGGCGGGGAATTTGTCGAGCAGTCGGAGCTGTTCGTCGTTCATCCATTCGCCGATGAGCAGGTTGTCCCACCAGGTGCGGCCGGTACCGGGGTAGGTGTAGGGCGAATCCAGCTCGTGCAACTGCCGCAACACATCCGGCGCGAGCTCGCCGCTGTCGTCGGCGAGCCTTCCGAGCCGGTCCACCTCGAGCTCGATGAGTCGCCTTCTGAGGGAGTCTTGCATCTCGAACGGGAGGTTTTCGCGCAGAGTAGGGAATTCGGTCAGCAGACGGAGCTGTTCGGCATCCGGCAGATCGTCGAAATGCAGGTTGTTCCACCAGGTTTCACCGACATCACGCCACCAGGTGGCCGAGGTGCCGAGCCCGGCGGGCGGTCGCAGTGGATCGACCGCGCCATGCCCGTCGCCCGTCTGCGCCGGTTCGACTGCCGGCGGCGCTGTGTTGTGATCGCTCGGCGTCGCCGTGGTGGTCGAGGGTGCGCCGATGCGGACGTCGCGGGGGAGCTGCGGGATGGTTTCGCCCGGAAGGTGCGGCGCGGGCAGGTGCAGCGGACGGGTGGGCGCCAGGGCCGGGGTGTAGAGAACGGCGTGGACGGCCCCGCCGGGCGTTCGGCCCTTCCCGGGCAGTTTGTGTTTCGGGTCGGCGGTGTCGTGGACAACGATGACCCCACGATCGTTGACCATGGCGTAGGCGTGTGCGCCGATGCCGTTCTCGTTGACCTGCGGGTGTTGGCGAACGACCAGGGCCTTGGCTCCCGGCCCGAGGATTTGCAGCTGTATTGCGACGTGGTGCTCGTCGGCGTATCCGCGGAGTCTGCCACCGGCGGCCTTCCTGGCCTCTCGCAGCGAGCGGCCGGGCAGCTCCCGTCGAGACAGGCCGGGCAGCCGCGTGGACCGGTAGTGCGGCCGGATTGTGGTGCCGCGGTTGTCTCCCTGAATGAATTCCAGTGCCCGGGTGAGGCAGTCATAGACATCCACGAAACGGCGGCGCGCGGTGGCACGCGGTCGGCTGGTGACAGCCGGGTGGGCGGTGCTGCCGTCTCCCTGCGCGGGGGCCGCGGTCGTGTGCGTGGTGGGAGTGCTTGTGCCGCTGCCTGTTCGATGCACGATCCGGTGGAAGAAGGTCCGGAGGGGACGACGTGGAGTGTGTTCGGTCGATGAGGCTTGCGCGTGTCCTGCCGCCGGTGATGTCGGCCCGTCGTCGGTGGTGCGATGGCCGCTGAGACGGGAGACGAAGCCCCGCAGACGTTCTCGTGCGTGTGATCTGCGTGCAGGTGGCTCGTGCGAGGTGTCGTTGGTGCGGATGTCCGGGGTGTTGCCGGTCCGAACGTGCGTGCTGCCGTCTGTCGCCTGGGTGATGGGATCCTGACGTCCGGTCGTGGAAGTCCCTGTGCCGTCACCGGATCGGGTGCGCGGCGTGCGGCTGTCACCATCGTGCGGAGTGTCGCCGACATGGTCGTCGGATGCGGTGGGTTCGGTGCCGGGTGCGTCGTAGACCAGGTCGGGGAAGTCCTCGAAGGGCCCCGGCTCTCTGACCATTTCAGCCATCCCGGGTGGGCGGGTCATCTCGGTCGAGCCCAGTCGGGAGCCCGTCTGCGATGTTTCGCCGGGCTGTTCGTGTGTCTCGGAGTCGCGCGTGATCGCAGGTCGATGCCCAGCGCGCGGCGGCCCGCGCGTCTCCTCGATGCCGAACGCGGGCAGCGGTCGGAATCGTTGCGTTTCCCGGATCGATCCCGACGGCTCGAAAATGTCGGCCAGGCCGGTGTGCAGAACTTTGCCGTCTCGGTCGTGGGTGGTCCGAATGGCGAACCGGTTCGGCCGGAAGGGATCGGCCCGCTCCTCGAGCGGTGCCACGGACTTGTGCCGGGCCGGAATCTCGATCGTCGTGTGTACCGGGGGAAGCTGTGTCCGGCTGGCGGTTTCGGCCTTTCGCCCGTGCTGGAGGGAACTGCTCCGGGGCGGAATCTCGGGGGGAACGAGCCGACCGGGACGCCGATCCTGGTCGTCGGTGCCGCCGTCGGAATCGTCGTCGTCGAAACGCAAGGCGGACCGGATGTGCTCCAGGCTGAGGGGGATCGCCGGACCGATCGGTGCGGTGTGCTCGCTCCTGGTCTGCGCTGGTTCGTCCGGGGAGGGTTCGCGGGATTGTGCGGAGTGGTCCGAGTTGGTGCTGTAGACGGACTCGCCATCGGACAGGTCCGCGTGCTCGATCGGTGTCTGCGACCGCGGCGGGGGGGCGGATTCCCGGTGTTCGGCCGTGTTGGGTGGTCCCGGTTCGGGCAGCGGTGCGTACCGGACGGTGCCGGTGGACCCGACGGTGCCGGTGGGGGAGGAAGGTCGGATATCGCCCGTGGGCGAGGCGGCGGACTCGTCGAGCAGGTCGCTCAGGTGTTCTGCGTCGTCGTGCGGTGACCGGTCGAGTTGCTCTCGCGTCAAGGCGTCGAGCATTTCTTGCCGCAGTTCGTCCTCCCGCACGGCACGGCCGGGCTCGTCCTGCAGCGGACGGGGTCGTTCGCTCGAGTCTGTGGTGTGTGTCTGATCCTCGGGTGCCGCAGCGACCTGCGGCGGACCCACAGAGGTATCGATCGACGGCAGGGCTCGGATCGGCACGGCCGCAGCGGGTTTGGGGCTCGAACCGTCTGCTCGCGAGTGCCCGCGCCGGACCAGTTGGCGCAGCGGTCCTCTGGGCTCGGCCAGCACCGCGGGTGCGGGTCGGGCGGGCAGGTTGGCCGAGGTGTCCTGCGCGGGTGGATCTTCCTGTTCGGGAATTGTCTCCAGCGGGGTGCGGGACGTGGAAGTCACCGAGGCGGTGGAGTCGGTGGTCTGCTCGGCCTGCCGCGTGTTGTAGGCGTCCAGGTTGTCGGTGGTGCGCCCGATAGCGTCCCCGGAGACGAAGAGTTTGCCTCTCCGGCCGCCGATTTCGATCTTGGCGAACCCGGCGAAGCGGTGATTCTCCGCGCCCTCGCCGGATTCCGTCACCGCGCCGGTGCCGACCTTGAGGATGTCGCGGCTCTCGCCGATGACGGCGCCGGACTGGCCCTGGGTCGCGCTGTTGCCGCCGAACGGCAGCCCGGACGGGTTGCCCCGGTTGGTGGAGTCCGCCGTGAAGGAGTTGGTGAGGCCGAATGTCAGGCCGATGGCGATCTCGTTGTCGGCCGTGCTGCTGGCGCTGGTCTTCGCGGTCCTGAAGTGGTCTATGGCGGTATTTTTGCTGGTCAGATCGATGCGAGGGGCGTACAGGCTGACCTTGACGTAGGTGCCGGTGACCGTCTCGCCGTCGGCGTGCGCGGCCGGGGGCGGCACATGGTCACCCGAGCCCGCGACGCCGAGGAAGGGGGCGGTGGATTCGGGCCCGAGCAGGGTGATCCGATTCGAGGCGGCCAAGTCCCGCAGCCGGGTGAGCACACTCGTCGTGGAGTAGGTCTGTTCGCCGATGCCGAGGACGGAGCTGTCCAGGGACGGGTCGACGGCGCGGAGCGCGTCGGCCAGTTGCTTTGCGCCGCCGAAGTATTCGAGCGTGAACGGCCCGTCGGGTACCCAGGGCTCATCGAACAGGGCGCGCAGCTCGGCGGGGACCTCCATCTCTAGGGCGACGCCGTCGGCGGGGGCAGGCGGGCGGGGCACGGCCGGATCGGAACTGTAGATGCCGGGCGCGGTGCGGTGTGCGACGGCGCCGTTCTCGGTGTCGGAGGTGTAGAACCGGACCAGGTTGTCGGCGTCCACGGTGCCGCTGACCGTGTGGTCCGGCGGCGGGAGTTCGGCTTCGTCCAGAGGCGGGAGAATCCCGGTCGCTCGCCCGAAGGTCGTGGTCGCTCGCCCCACGAAATTGACGAGATCGATCCCCTTGGACACCAGGTAGGTCTTCAGGTCCTCGGTCGCCAAGCGCGAGCTGACCGTAACCTCGTACACGTAGGGGATGGGAAATTCGGTGGTGCCCTGGACGACCCCGGCACCCCGGCCCGTCGTGGTGCTCCGGCTGGTGCGCTGCCACGACGCGGTACCGGGATCGTCGGTCCGGGCGCGGGCCCGGGTGCTCTTCCAACCGAGGGTCAAGGCGCCCGCGGGCCGCACCGTGTCGGTCACGCCGCTGGGATTGAAGCCGATCTGGTAGCTCCTGGAACGTTTCGAGCTGACAGCGGTGGCGCCCGGGACGGGAAGCGCGCTGCCGTCGCCGCTCGAGGCGCCGATCACGGTGTCCATGGTGGAGGTGGGGGTGACCTGTTTGCCCAGCAGCGCGTCGAGATTGGTTCCGGGTGCGGGGAAGGCGGCGTACGAAATCGTCACCACGCGCGGCAGGATCGAGTAGGGCCACGAGCGATCGAGGAAACTGACGGAGACGCGGTTGCCGGGGAGGGTGCGCAGGCCGAGGCTCGTCGTCTGCCCGTTGATCAGGGGCAGGAGGGCGGAGAGGAAGTTGCTCGAGTCGACTTTGGTGATGCCGGGCGCGACCTGCTCCACGAGTGCTACCGCAAGGTTGTAGTAGGCCGCGCGCCCGCCCCTGAGGATGGTGCTCGTCACGGCGCCGGCGCCGAGGCTGCCGCCGCCGGTCTGCCGGAAGGTGATCGGCGGGAGCCGGTCGGGCCGCGGCGCCCGGGGGATCTCGTAATCGCTGTTCGCACGGACGATTTCGGCCAGCTCGGGGTGATTCTGCAAGTCGTTGTCGACGAGGGAGAACTCCATATCCGGTACATCGATCATGCGGGTTACCGTGCGGGGCGCGCCCGGAATCTGGTTGACGAGCCAGTTGCGGGTTCCCTTGGTGACCCGGAGCTCGAAGTGAGCGTCGGCGAAGAACCCGTGGCCGACGCCTCCGACGTAGCTGGGGACTCGGGACGCGTACGTGCTGTCGGCGGCCGAGTCGGAGTCTTCGGCGGAAGTGCTGTGCTGGAAGTTGCCCGCCGGTGCGAAACTGCTGTCGAAGGTCTCGCCGTAGCGGCCGCGCGGGGAGAGGCCCCAGCGGTGGCCCCGTTGGCGGGCCGCGCTGCGATGGTACTTGTTCTCGTGCCGGAGCCAGTGTTCGAGGTCCTTCTTTTCCGGCCCCAGATATCTGACTCTGTCCAGGTAGGCGGTGAGCGTCCACGTGTAGCCGCCGCCGCCCATGGCGCCTTCCTCGCTCGCGGCCTCGCCGACCAGGACATCCTGGAAGATCGGCAGTGCGTAGGCACTGAGATGGTGCGGCGAGAGGGCGGTATGGGTGACCTCGGCGGTCATCGACCAGGGATTGGTGGCGGGCTCGCCGACCGCGTTTCGCCACACCCACCTGCCCGCGCCGGTTGCCTGATCGACCACCCAATGCACCGCGCCGCGGAGGGCGCCGCCTACTTCGTACCAATTCACCGTTGTGAGCGGGTCGACGTCGACATCATCAGAGAGGTCGCCCGGCATCTCGTCGGGTGACTGTCGCTCCTCCGCCGAATCCGCGGGGAGGGCGTCCGGCGCCGGCGGGTCGGCGGGCGGGGCGGAGTGGCGGAGTTCCGCGATGGCGCCGGCGAGGGCTTTCCGGAGCGCCTTGCTGCCGACGACCTGTTCTATGACGGCGCCGTCGGGGATCCGCAGAACCCCGTCTTCGAGGGTGCGTCCCGCGGACGGCAGTGCGAGCCGCCGGGTGTCCCCGGGGGTCGGATTCCGGATCGTGAACGAGGGGCGTGGCGCGTCGGCATGCCTCTCGGAGAGGGTGCGGTTGGTGGGGACCGCCACGCTGAGGCTGCCGTTGTCGGTGATCGCCCGGGTGGATGCGCTGCCTGGCCGCCAGTGAGTGAACGTCATCGTGTAGCTGGTGGGAAGGGTGAAGATCTCGAGATCCGGGCTGCTGACGGTGTAGTTCTGTTCGCCGAATCCGGAGCTGGACCCTCGGCTCTTCGTGTTCTTCCGGGAGTGTTCGTAGACGCCGGTCACGCCCCCGAACGGTTGGCTCCTGGGGGCGCTCAACGGATTGGTCACCCCGGCGTTGATGCTGGCGCGCCAATTCCGCCACGGCGCCGCCGCCGAGGACTCGTGGCCGCCGGAGGTCGCGGAGACGGTGTAGTTCTGCGTTTGCCATCCGGGCATCCTCCATTGGTGGTCGACGCCGTCGTACGGGTCGTCCGAGAGATACCTCCGCGCGGTCTCGAATGTGATCGACAAGCGCTCGGTGCCGTTCGCAGTCGCCCGCTCGAACCACTCGACGAGACCACCGTCGATCGCCTCTACCTGCCCCGAACGCCGACCGAGCCGACCGCGCATCCGATCGAAGTGGGTGACGTTCTCCAGCAGCTGGTCGGCGGTGACGTCCTGGGTGAGCCGATCCGCCAGTCCGGGGGAGTCGTGCTCGGACGGGAAGAAGCCGAGGTCGGACAGGGTCTGCTCGGCGTCGTCGAACAGATCCTCGGTGCCGTCGACGCCGAGCACCGTCGTGCTCGTTCCGAGATTCCACAGATGCACGACATGCGGGCGCGGATACCGGGTTTCGTTGTCGGCGGGAGCGTGGCCGAGATCCCGCAGCGACGGCACCAGGGCACGGATCGGGTAGTCCTTCCCGCCGTGCAACGGGGTTCCGGGGGCGGGCTCGAGGGGCGGGCCGTACGGGCGGACCAGGTCGACGTAGAGGGTCATCTGCGGCGTCACGTTCAGGTAGTCCCCCGCGAACCGCAGCGATTGCGCCGTGCTGGCCGAGTTCGCGTAGGTCAGTTCTTGGCTGAATTCGTCGAATACCCCGCCCCGGCCGGTGATTCGGCCGCCGATGGGTGCGAAGCCGGTCTCGTCGTCGGCGGCGCTGGAGCTCAGCTGGAACGTCAGCGCCAGGGAGAGGCCGAGTTCGTTCTTGATCGTCGAAGTCTCTTGCAGGCCCAGCTGCCGTGCCACGTAGAGCTCGACGCGGCTGTTCTTCGCGGTCGGCCCGGTGATCTCCGTACCGCCGTGCAGGACGGCGCGGAATCGCAGCTGCCCGATCGTGTCACCGGATGTGGTGTCCAGGGGCCGGGTCGACACCGAACCGTCCGCCATCAACGGGATTGCGGCAGCGAACTTGCGCTCGTCGAAGAACCGCAGCAGCTCTGTGATGGAGCCGTCGGATATGTCGCGCAGAGCGAACGAGGCCATCAGATCGGCGCGGATCTGGTCGATATTCGGAACACCGAGGATGCCGTGCAGCGGGAACTCTTCCACCAGCCGCTCGATCGGCGCGGGAATCGTGGCGGGGTCTTCCGGATCGATCGTCGGCAGTTCGCCGCCCTCGGTCAGGTATCGAGGGAAGTAGCCCTGCAGCGGCGCGGCGTCGACGATGGTCTGCCAGCCGTCGGTCAGCTGGTGCGGAGAGAGCATGTCGGCCCGGCCGTTACCGGGGCGGAACTGCCACTCCCCGAGAAGTTCGTAGAGATCCGACGGGCCCAGGCTGCGCGGCTTCACGATCGACTGCACGTCGGTATCCGCCAGCGTGCCGCCGGTGAATTCGTTGTATGTGGCGTGAGGCTGCCAGGTGAAGACGATACGGTGGAGCACACCGAGATCGACAAGCCAACGATGGACGAACGAATACATACCCGATCGCTCGTTGGTATTGCTGTGCCGGTTACGGTGCTCGGCGGTGGCGAAATCCGCCCTCTGGTTGCCCACCGGAGGAACACCGCCGACCGGTGGCCGCTGGTTGTCCGACCGGCCGACGACCCGCCACGCAAGACGCAGGTGACCTGGATAGGGATTGCCCCGATACTCCGCCTCCACCGGCGTGCCCGAAACGGTCATTAGCTGGTGGAAATTCTGGGCGGCCGCCTTCACAGCGGGCCGCAGCAATGCCTCGAACGCCGGATCCGGGCCGTCGTCTCCCTCGACCAGCCCGATGATCCGCTCGCTCAGGCGCTCGATCTGATCGGGGGGAACGGGAAGCATGTGGACCATGTCCTGGAGGCCGTCGCGCCTCGTACCGATCTCCCGGAGCACCGGGCTCAGACCATCCGGGGCTGACAGGGAATCGGCGGTACCGAAGAGGCGCGCTAGACCGAAATCGGTGTCACCGTCCGGCGGCTCGCTCACCGGCGCGACGTGCCCGGGCCCATCGAACAGGTTTCCCAGCACATGGTCTTCCGGACCGTCGAACAAGGACGCACGCGGCGCGGAATCCGTTGGCGGCCGGGCGAACAGGCGATCGCTAGGTTCATCATCCCGGCTGCCGGTGCCGATGCGGATGTCGCCGAGGGGGTCTTCGGAGATGGGGGCCGCTCCCGCTCGACCGCTGGTGCGTGGGTGTGCGCTGCCGTCGTCGGTGGGTGGCGGGGCTGTGGGTGGCAGGGCTGCAGGGGTGGTCCGTGACGTCCTGACGCCCTTCCGGAGGCCTACGCGCACTGTTCTCTGCGCCGTGGCTTCGGGAGACTCGCCGTCGATGGGCTCGATCTCGAGCCTTCCGAGAAGTGCCCTCTTCGCCCGATGTACCCCTTTCACGGCGTTCTTCATATCGGTCGGAAGTATTCCGCCATTCAGGTGTCGTGCGATATCTTTGGGATCGACGATTCCTTCCGCATAGCACTCGAACAAGCTTTGTTCGGATCTCGGCAGCTCGAAGGCGGGCGCGGGGATTGCAGCGATCTTGTTTCTGTCGAGTTGGTTCCACCAGTTGGCCTCACGCACGGCGGAATCGACGTCGGAGACTCCGAGCTTTTGGTATGCGCTGGCGCGGCCGTGTTGCATCCCACCTATCGCCAGCGCGGCCATCTGTCTGCTGGTTTGTCTGAATTCGTCGCTCTGGTTGAGTTGGCGGATGAGCGATTCATATGTTGTGTAACCGGCAGCACGGTGCTCGAGGACAGCCTTCTGTAGCGGCGTGAGTTTCGGGCCGGGGATTTTTGTGGTGTAGCGATGGCCGACGCCGTGGAGATGCAATCCGTATGCGTAGGTGTTGTGTTCGGGGTGCTGTTCGAGGTAGTAGATTTTCCGGCCCGGAGCCGTATCGGTGGTGAGGATGTGGGTCGTGTCGTTTCGGTGGATCGCGACGTTGGTGCCGGTGTATTCGATGGCGGCATGGAGTTCGAGAGGCAGGTGGAGGCCGGGGAATTCGGTCGAGCGGTATCCGGTGATAGTACCCCTGCGGATTGCGGTGATTTCGTCGTCGAGTGCCCGGTCCGGGTCGGTGTGATCGGCGGCGAGGTAGTTGCGGTATTCGCGGCGGTGGATTTCGATGTGGTCGGCGATACCGTCGCGGAACTCTTGGAGGTCGGTTATTTCGAGTGCTCGGGCGAGGGCATCGAGGGGCGGTCTCTTGTGGCTCCAGCGCGGCGGTGCGGGCGTGTGGAGGGTGATGTCGGAGTCGGTGTAGTTGCGCTCGAGGTGGTTGATGAAGCGGGTGCGGGGGAGGGTTTCGGATTCTGTCGGAGTGGTGTGCAGCTCGATGGTGCCGTAGGCATGCACCGTGGCGGTGGCGTCGCCGGGCAGGCGGATTTCGGTGCCGGACGGGAGGGTGTTGCGGCGGAGATGATCGATGAGTTCGGTGGTGGTGACGTGGGGGTTGATCGTGGTGTGAGTGGTGGTGTCGGGTGTGGGATGTTCGAGGGATATCGCGGTGACGGGATGGTCGGGGTTGGTGGCGAAGTCGTGGATGCGTTCGAGAGCGGCGGTGCCGGTGACGACGGGTTCGTCCCAGCGCGTGCCCGGATTGGCGTGGGAGCGGTATTCGGGTCGTAGCCCGTGGTCGTCGGTGACGGTGAGTCCGATCTCGCCGAGATCGTTGACCAGGCGGATGCGGGTGCCGGGCGGGTAGCCCTGGTCGGCCCGCGGGTCCAGGGTCGCGACGAGGGTGTCGTATGCCGCCTGCATGTCGTGGTCGGCGAAGACCTGGCCGAGATCCCGCGGTGCCCGGCCCGGCGCGGTCGCGGCATCTGTGTCGAGCAGTCCCCACGAGTGCGCCTCTCGCACGGCGGCGTCCGGGTCGGAAACTCCGAGTTTGTGGTAGATGCCGCGCTTCCCGCCCATCGCGTCTCTTACGCGACGCTCGATAATGCCGGGGAACTCGTTTTTGATGCGGTCGAAGATTGCTTTGTACGTTGTGTGACCGGCGTCGCGCTGCCGGAGGATGGCTATATCCAGGCCCGTGAGTTTGGGGCCGGGGATCGTCGTGGGGTAGTTGTCTTTGCTGCCGGGGGTCCGTCCGCGTTGATAAATGCCACGGTCGGGATGCCTGCGGAGGAAATAGACGGGGGCACCGATAGCCGGATTGTTGAGGATTGTCTGGATAGCGCCGGGTTGGTAGATGACGACGTTTAATCCCTCCGCAGCGATGGCGGCGTGCAGCGCGAAGGAAATACCGGGATATTCGGCGGAGGGGTGGTCGGTGGTTTCCCCCTGAAGAATTGCGGCGATTTCGTTTTCGAGTGCTTGCTCGGGGGCGAGCTGAGAATTGGAGATGTAGTCGCGATATGTTTCACGGTCGTTGGCGATGTGATCAGCAATTTTACGGTGGAATTCTTGGATCTCCTGGGTGCTGCTCATGCCGAGCGCGTAGGCGAGGGCCGTGAGGGGCGGGTGATGCTTACTCCACTCCGGAGGTGTGGGCGGGTGAACGGTGGCGGTGTCGGCGGCGGCATCCGTGTCGAGGCGCTCGAGGAACTGGGTGCGATTGAGGGTTCGTGATCCTTCGCCGGTGTGGAGTTCGATTTTGCCGTTGGCGTGGATGGTGGCGGTGGCATCGCCGGGGAGGTCGATTCGCGTATCGGCGGGCAGGATATTCCGGCGGAATTGGTCGGTGAGCTCGGCGATGGTGGCGTCGAGAGTGTGGACGGCAGGCGCCGGAGAGGTGTGATTGTGGATGAAATCGAGGGCGTTCTCGCCGGTGAAGATCGGTGTGTCGCCGTTGGGTTCGACCTGCAAGCCGTGCTGGGTGACCAGCAGTCGGAGCGTTCCGTCTTCGGGGCCGAGGCGGATGTGGGTGCCGGGTCGATATTTGCCGTTTCCGCCTGTGCGGATGGCCCGGGTCAGGTCCGCCAGCAGCAGCTCGGGGGTGTCGAATTCTTGGCGGCGGTAGGGGTGGGCGTGTTCGACGAGTGTCGTGGTGATCGGAGGGTGGCTGGGTTCGTTGATATATGCCCGGATCAAGTTGAGCGCGTTGTCGCCGGTGAAGGTGGATCTCTCGGGGCCGGTGTGCGGGAAGTATTCGGGGTGTATGCCGTTGTTGCCGGTGACGGTGAGGTGGAGCGTTCCGCGGTGATCACGGAGGCGGAGGCGGGTATCGGGCAGGTAGGTGTTGTTGAGACCGGTCTGGATGGAGAGTGTGAGGTCTGCCAGCGGCACGTCGGGTGCGTCGAACCTCCGTGTGTCGCCGGTGCCGGGGTACTCGACGAATACCTCGGGTGCGGGCTGGCCGATGCCGAGTGGTGGCGCGGGGTGACCGGCGGTCGTAGTGGTGGAAGTCGCTGCGGGACCGGGCTTCTCGGGTCCGTACAGGCCGCGCGCGCCGGGGCCGCCGAGGGCGACGGCGCGGAACGTCGGCAGGCGGTCCAGGCTGACGAAGATGATCCCGCCGCGCAGGGGGATGGTGGCGTCGGGTGGGTCGGTGCGGCCGGGGTCGGGGATCCAGGTGGCGGCGCCCGGCTCCCTGCGTAGTTTTCTGCCGTTCGCGTCGGTCGAGAATTGGTGCCCGCCCGGCGTTTCCCAGGTCATACCCGCGGCGGAGACCCACTGCTGGGTACCGTTGCGCAGTCGGACGTGCCGGTCTCCGGTGGGGGTGATGCGGTAGGTGGTTCCGTTGGGGTCCTCGCGGGACTCGGCTTCGCGGTGGACGGTTCCGTCGGGGTCCCGGCGGTATTCGATCCGGTAGGTGGTGTTGTCGGGGTCGTGGCGGACGTAGGTGGTGTAGGTGGCGTTGCTGCCGGGGTCGTGGCGGGTGTGTTCGAGGGTGAAGCCGGAATCGCTCGGGGCGAGGCGGTATTCGATGCCCTTCGCCGGGACGGGGTAGACGCCGATTCTGTCGTGCGGGTTCTCGAGTCGGAGCCCGATCGGTGTCCCGGTGTTGTCGCGCACGACTTCGAGTAGTGCGTACGCGTGGTCGCCCATCAAGCCGGGGACCAATGTGGTGTTCTCGTGGCTCTGCCCGAAACTGTCCGTGCTGATCGTGACCGTGGTGTGGCGCCGTGCCAGCCAGTCCAGCTGTTCTGCGATCGCCGCTATGGCGGCCCGATAGTTGGGCGGCGACGAGTCGGTGAGCAGCCGCTGCTCGGCCCGTCCGCCGTACATCGCGTCGAAATAGGTTGCCAGGGCGTCCTTCTCGCTCGCCCACCGTCCGGGGAGCTGCTGGTCGAGGTATTTGCGGAAGCCCGCGGGCGCGGTCGGATCCTCGGTCTGCGTGAACTTGTCCCACGCGGTGCGACGGGCGGCGGGGTCCTTGGGGTGTGCGGCCTTTATCTCGCTCACCTTGGCTTTGAACAGGGCTTCGAAGTGCGGCTGGATATTGTCGAGAGCCTTGCCCAGCTGCCGGTGGAACTCGTCGTCTCCGCCCACCAGTTCCCGCATGGTGTCGGGATCGAGGCGGAGCCAGTAGAAGCAGTCGAGGACCACGCGGGAGGGCTGTGTCAATGCGCCGCCGTCGGGGTGGTGGGAACCCGCGTCGAGGTAGGCGAACACGTCCATCCTGGCCAGGTCCGAGTTGGTGCCCACGTGGTATCCGGTGTTGCCGCCGAGACGCTGTGCGATGGCTTTCACGATCATCGAGGGCCACAGGGGCTGTCCGGGCTCGTGACCGACTACGTATCCGCTCTCGGTGCCTGCGGTCACAGGGATGCTCTTTTCGACGGGCACCCATTCGATTTTGTTGTCGATGCGGAGGCGGACATAGACGGTGCCGTCGCCGTTGTCTTGCAGCATGTCCTTGATCAACTGCGGCTCGCGGTGGGCGATGGCTTTGAGCGGTGCGACCAGGGCGCAATTGCCGATCGTGCCCTGTCGTACGTCTTGCGATCGCGGCCCCTCGGGGCCGTACAATTCCTCGTGGGTGCGATCGCGCATTACGGGTGCTGCGGGAAGTACGTGGTTCGGGGCCTTGACGGCCACCCAGTCCGAGGTCTTGGGGTTTCCGATGTACTGCGGCCCTGTGTACTGCGGCCCCGGCTGGGGCATAGTGACGAGTTGTTCTCCGTATGCCACTCTGAGGACCTCGCCCTTGCCGTGGCGGTTCCTGCCGAAGATGCGGATTTCACCCTGTACGTTCCAGGAGATGGGGCGGAAGGAATTCAGGACACCGGGCGGGTACACGAAATCGTTCACCATTTGCTCGGGAGCGTGGAACTGTAGTCCGGTCGAGTCGACCATTTCGTAGACGCGCTCACCGGACGGCAGCTCGATCAGCTTCGCGTGCGCACTGCCCGTGGCAGGCATGACGATATATTTTCCGTCGCCGTTGACGAGGGTGAGAGTGTCGCGAGGACGAGTGGTGCGCCCGGCGTACATCGACACCGGATTCGACGCGGAGAGTTTCGCGCGCTGTTCGGGCGTGAGGTTCTTCAGGCGCTCCCGGTGTTCGGCGGGCGTGGGCTTACGGAGGTCGCTGCGATCGATTCGGGTGCGATCCTCTTTCGTGGTGCCATTTCGCTCGAATTCGGCGACCGCTCGCCGCATGGTTTCGAGAAGGTGTTCGCCGAAGTAGGTGTCGTCGCCTTCGGGTTCGGTCTGTGCGCGGTTCCACCCGATCGTCCGCGTCGGATCGGGATCTCCGATCGCGAAGCGCACGCCGGTGCCACGGACTTGAATGCTGGGAAACTTGCTCAGATGCCGGATGTCGACGCTGAGTGCGCCGTCTTTGCCGTAGATGATGCCGCGAAGGGTTCCCGGCCAGCCGCCGATGGCCTCCGGCACGGCAGGGTTGTGACCCCACGGGTTCCCCAACTGCAGCGTGATTCTGCCGTCGTCGTGGGATCGCACATCCACCTTCGAGTAGACATGGCTGCCCACCACGCCCGGATATGTTGTGACATCCTCCAGCGCATCGCCGAACTGGGCGGTGTCGAGAACGATCGTATCGCCGCGATCGCGGAGGAACCGGATGAGATCGGCGATATGTTTCCCGGCCACTCCGCTCGTGAACGGTTTATCAGGATCATAGGCTTCGGCCAGATATTTCAGCAGCGCGGCCATTTCCGCAGACCACCGGCTGCGCTCGTCATCGTTCAGGTGCGTCCGGAGGAACTTCTCGAACCTCTCGGATTCGGGGACGTCCTTCTCCTTCTCCTTCTCCTTCTCCTTCTCGGATTCGGGGACGCGCTTGTCGGGGAACCGCGCGTCCCGCCATTGCTGCTCCAGTTTTCCGAGGCGTTGCGCGAACTCCCAGTCCGCCTCCTTGTGCATCTGCTCGGAGATCAGGTCGTGCAGGGTGTCGACGCCGAACCGCATCGGATGCAGAAATGTCGTCAGTGCGACGCTGCGTACAGGCTGATGTATGGAGCCGAAATCGCTCACCTCGTAGGGTGGCAGTAATTGCTGCATCACAATTCCGGCATGGCCGCCCCGAATTTTTTCGTAGTCGCCGCCCATGACGATCGCATATGCCTTCTCGGCGAGCGCCACCCAGGGCGCATGAGCGTCGTCGTAGGCGGCGTACAGTACCTTACCGTCGGCATCCGCCCACAAATCCCTGGTCATTCGAACCCAGACCGGAACATTGTTCTTGTTGAACAATCGCACGAGTACGGTGCCGTCGCGATATTCGTGAAACATATCCAGGATCGCCCGGGGATTATTGTCGGCCATATCCTGCAGCGGCGCGAGAAGGTAGCAATCACCGAGTTTGCCCTGGGCTACATCCCGCGAGACCGGCAGGTGATTCCCCTCGGGCGTGCGGTGGAACACGGTCGGCGCCGGCTGTTCATCGCCGGTGTCGCCCGGTGCACGCTGGGGACCGGTCGCTTGCCGCAGCGTGCGCCCCAGCTCGCGCAGCGTCTCCTTGGATATCGGCGCATGCCCGTCGATGACACCGCCGCCCTGCGGGCCGACGCCCACGGACGTCGATTCGCCGGGGGGAAGGTGCCGCAGTGTGTCGTTGTGCAGCCACCGCAGGCCCTGGACGCGTGAATCCTGGTCGGGCACGGTCCAGTGATACTTACGGTCCTTACCGGGGCCGAGATCGGTCATCTCCGACAGGAGACGACGATGCACCGAGTAGCTCGGGGCTTCCGGGCCATCGCCGACCCGAACCGAGAGGAAATCCGGGGCTGCCGGGTCGGCGGTGCCGTGCAGCTGTTCGCCTTCCCGCACGGTCAGCAGTCGGCCGCCGCGGTCCACGATGCTCAACCGATCCGAGGGCGCCTTGATCGTCGACCGCGGCATGGAATATATCGGCACCGAATCCGGATCGAGCGGTACACCGAACGGCCGTATCGACACCGTCGCCCCGGGCCGGGTCCGGAATCGCAGCAGCGCATACGCCTTGTGCGCCAACGCGCCCCACATCGGCTCGCCGTCGGTATGCGCCACGTGCATCGGGGATCCCGACGAATCGTGCAGCAGGCTCCGGTCGACCCCCACCGACTGCGGCTTGCCGTCGACGAAGAACCGCACCCCGACCGTGCCGTCGGGATATTCGTGGAACATGTCCACGAGCCCCTGCGGATCCTGCTCGGCGAGGTCACCCAAGTTCTCCATCATGGCCCGATGGCTCGGCTGGGTTCCGAGCACAATATCGGACCGCCGTGGCGTCGGGCGCGAATTCCTCTGCGAGAACACTGGACCCGCATGCATCGTCATCGCCGAGGGCCCGTGCATGCCCAGCGCCTCCGCAGCATGCGCGGGTATCACCACCGTCGAATTCATGGACTCGAAACTCAGGCCACCGTTGTCGGCAGGACGAATCGGCACCACGCTGGAGACTCCCAGTACGCCCGCGGATTCGCCGGTCTCATACATCAGCAAGGTGGGAGGCTGACCATCGTGATGTTCGAGCGTCCCGGCTCGCACACCGTTCGTCTCCGGGCCCCAGCGGAAAACGCGGATCATTCCGGCATGGATCGGATATCTCGCCCCGGCCGGATCCGAGGCCAACCGGATCGAGTATCGGGTCGCCGAATCACCCGCGGCCGGCACCTGATCCAGCAGCACCTGCTCGTCCGGACCGATCACCAGGGCCCGGCCGTCCACGCCGATCAGCACGGTATTCCCGGTGTGCCGGATCGTGCCGACCTGACCGACCGTCAGGTCGTCGGGCACCGTCGAGCGGAATGTCCGCTGATTCGCGTCGGGATCGTCGCTCGTCCTCTCCTTCCGCTTCTTCTCCGCATCCTCCAACCACTGCTCGTCGCTGAACAGCTCGTGCTCCCGGTCGGTAAAGCCCGAGTCGGTGAAGTAGCCGGGACCACGGCCCGTATCTGCGGGGAAATCTTCAGCGGGCTCGACGATCCGGACGTCTCGCAGCCCACGCGCGGACCCGGCCTTGGCCCAGAACTGCGCAATGCTGTGACGACCCACCGCTATCGGCGAGCGTCTGGACGTGCCCGAAGCCGTCGCTGCCGATCCGCCCGCATCGGGCTCTGCCCGTCGGCGCTTCGCCGGAGGCGCGCCTTCGCCGTCGAACGTCACGGTGACGCGGCCGTCGCCGAAGGTCGCGTGCACCGTCCCGCGCATCGAACGCAGCTGCAGCGTCGTGCCGTCGAGAAATTCGATGCCGCGGTATCTCCACAAGAAATCGCTGAAACCGATCGCATCCGATATCGGCCGGGCCGGGCCGGTAACCCCTCGGTGCGGCAGTGTGTAATGCCCGGTGCCGTCGCCCTCGGGGACGAACGGTCGGGCGGGTGGGGTCTCGTCCAAGGTCTGGGGTAGCGATACGGCGTGACTGCTCGGTGAGGGTGTAGTGGTGCCGGCGCTCGCGGCAGCGGTATCGGGTCCGTACAGTCCGTGCACGCCGGGGCCGCTGATCCGGATGCGGCCGAACTTCGGCAGGTGCCGGAGGGGGACGGCGACGATGCCCTCGTGGGGGGTGGTGTTGTCCGGCGGGTCGATGCGGTCCGGGTCGGGAACCCACGTCGTGTCTCCCGGGGCCATGCGCATCTTGGTGCCGGTGGACGCCGAGGTCCAGAACCGCTCTCCCTCGGCGGTTCGCCAGTGCCTGCCGTAGGTCGGAGAGAACCATTCCGAGGTGCCGTCCGGGGACCGGCGGCTGCGGGTGCCGTCCTCGTCTACGGTGTACACCGACCGGTCGGGGGACTGGAGGTACTCGATGCCGTCCTCCGGGGCGGGGTTGTTGCTGTCATGGCTGGCGTGCGGGTCTCGGAGTACGAGCCCGACCGGTCGTCCCTTGTCGTCTCGTTCGACCCTGAGGAACTCGTAGGCGTGTTGGCCGACCAAACCGGGCACCGCGGTCCAGTTTTCGTCGTCCGATCCGAAGGGGTACGTCGCAATGGTGACCGTGGTGCCGCGCTCCGGGCGCAGTGCCCAGTCGATGCGTTCGGCGGTCGCCTGCTCGAGTAATTCGTAGCCGACCGGGAACACCCGGTGCCGGGGCGGTCCGTTGTAGGCAGCACGGTGGTATTCGGCCAGGATGTGCTTCTCGGTGGGCCATTCGTCCGGGAACTGCTCGTCGAGGTATTTGCGGAAGCCTTCCGGCGAGCGGAGATCGTCGGTCTCCAGGAACCGGTTGTACGCGATGGTGCGCTCGGCCTCGTTGGCGTCGCGAATATCGGGATGGTCATCGGGGTCGTCCGGATGCGCGGCTACGAAGGCGTCCCATTTGATATCGCGCCGAGCCTCGATCTCCCGCTCGAGGTCCTCGACGTACCCGGAGACATGGTCCGCGAATGCGGGGTCACCGCGGACCGCCGAGATCAGTTGCCGCAGCGTGTCGGTGTCGAAACGGAACGGGTGCAGGAAGTCCTTGTCTTCGACGACCCGGCTGGGCTGTGTCAGCGCTCCGCCGTCGGCGCGGTGGAAACCCTTGTCGAGGTAGGGCTGGGCATTGAACTTGTCGAGTCCCGCATAGCCGTCGATCCCGCCGAGGCGTTGCGCGAAGGCCTTCTCGACCACGCTGGGCCACAAGGCCTCTCCGGGTTCGTGAGCCGCGAAATGCGCGCTCTCAGTGCCCTCGGTGACATAGAGTTCGTCCAGTTTGACCAGCTCCCAGACGAATTTGTTATCGATGACCAATCGGACGCTGGCCCAGCCGTTTTCGTGGTCGTGCAGCAGTTCGCGGATCAGCTGTTGGCCGCGGTCGGCTTTCGCCTGGAGCAGGGCGATCAGGTCGCAATCGCCGGTGCGGCCCTGACGCGCGTCTCGTGACCGCGGGTCGTGCGGGAACAGCTGCCCGCCGCGCCGCTCGACCAGCCTCGGCATGTCGGGCAGGACCTGGCGGGGAATGTTGTGGGCGAGCCAGCGGTCGTCACCGGGGTACTTGATCGACAGGCCCTGAGGCCGGGGCACAGCCACGAGGTCGGTTCCGTACGGTATCGATCCGATGCCGAAGATCCGGATTTCTCCCGGTACGTCCAAGGTGAGGGTGCCGTGATCGCCGCCTGTGCCGGGCTGGAACGCGAATCCGGGCACCATATCCACCGGAAGGACGGCGCCCTGTCCGTTCGGGCCCGCGCCCGGCAGGAGGAAGTAGGGGCGGCCCACTGCCGGGGCGAACAGGTCGGCCTCCACGTCGCCGCGGGCGGGTAGCAGCAGCACGTGCCCGGCATGGTTGACGATGGTGAGGGCGGACCCGCCGTCGGGGTGCTCGATGCGGTCGGCCGTGACCGGCACCGCGATCGGTTCCCGGCGGATTTTCGTCCGCTGTTCGGCCCACGTGGGTGGCCGGAGTCCGGAGTCGTCGAAATGGGTTCGTGGCGGGCGTTCGGTCGTGGGGCCGGGCCAGTCGGAGCCGAGGATGTCCCGCATGTGCTCGCCGAAGTAGGTTTCGTCGCCCTCCGGTTCGAGAGGGCCGGTGGTTCGTTGCCGGGTGAAGCCCGCGCTTGTCCGAATGGGCCTTTCGGAGGGGAGATCGTATGCGGCGCGTGCGGCGCGGCCGATGAGGGTGATGCTGACGAACTTCGGCAGGTGCTCGAAATCGATCGCGATGACGCCGCCCCGGCGCGGGATGGTGATGTCCGGTGGCGGGTCGGTCCGGGTGGGGTCGGGTGACCAGTCGGTATCGTTTCGCCGTTTCCGCTCTTTGGTGGTGCCGTCGGCGGAGGTTCGGTATTCGGTCCCGTCGGCTGTCCGCCAGTATCGCTGGCCGTTGGGGAATCGTTCGTGCAGTGCTCCGTCCGGGGTTTTGCGGTATGTCTTCGCGCCGCGGGTGATGCCGTATTCGGTTCTGTCCGGGTCGATGCGGTAGTTGGTGCCGTCTTTGCGAATGCCGTACACGGTTCCGTCGGAGGCGGTGCGGTGCATACCGTCCGAATCGGCGATGTAGTCGACCGTGCCGCGGGGCTGGGGGTCATAGCGGTATTCGATGCCGGGAATCGGGACGGGGTAGGCCCCGTTGTGGTCCCATGGATTCTCTGCCAGGACCCTGACCGGCTTACCGGCGTCGTCGTATTCGATTCCGCGGACCGGGTAGGAATGGCTGCCGACCAGTCCCGGAACCTCGGTCGCGTTTTCGATGCCTTCCCCGAACGAGGGCGTATCGAGTATCACCGTGGTGTCGCGTTCATGGGCGTAGCGGATCAGCTCGCTGACCGCCTCGGCGATGACACCCCGGTAGGCGGGAGGGAGCGAGCGGTGCTCGGCCTTGCCATCGAACACTGCCGAGTAATAGTTCGCGAGAGTGGTTTTCTCCGATTCCCATTGTTGCGGGAACTGCTCGTCCAGGTGCATTCGGAAACCGAGGAGCTCCTCGGTCCTGCCATAATCGCGCCAGGCGTTGTCGAAGGCGGCTGGGTCGCCCTGATGGATAGTCAAGAGGCGCTGCCAGGTCGAATCCCACACGGCCTGACGGGCGGACACGTACTCATGGAAGGTGTCGGCGACTCTGCTGGAGAACTCGGGGTCGCCGCCCACCAGGTCGTGCAGTGTGTCGGCGTCGAAACGGAGCGGGTTCAGGAAGAAGTTGGCGTCGACACTGTGGACGGGCTGCCGCCGCCAGCCTCCGGCCGCCTTGTAGAAGCCCTTGTCGAGGCGTTTGCCCGTCATGCGGGACGAGCCGCCCTTCTCGAAGATGCGGTGGCCGTTGCCTTCGCCGAATTCGAGTGCCCAGGCATTCACGAGCATGGTGGGCCAGAGGGGGTCCCCGGGTTCGTGTCCGACGAAATGTCCGCGGGTAGTGCCGGGAGTTTCGAAGACGTGGTGGGACAGCACGCGCCGCCATTTCGGCACCAGGACGCGCCGCCCGTTCCGCTTGACTTCCACGTGGAAGCGGATGGCGCCGGTTCCGTCGCCGTAATCGTGGACGACCTCGTCGATCGCCTGTGGAGCGCGTGCGGCCCGATCCTTGAGGAGGCCGACCAGGAAGCAATTACCGGCTTGATTCTGTCGCGCGTCCTGCGATCGTGCTCCGCCCGGCCCGAATATCGGGTCGCCGGACCGATCGACGAGTTCCGGCAGTTCGGGGATGACACTGGTAGGCGCATTGACCCGGAACCATCGTGTGTCCAGGTCGGCCTTGATCCAGCGCCACGGTCCGTCGCCGGGCTTCCCGACCAGGGTGGACCCGTACAGGATGTCCAGCGGTACCGGCCCGTTGTCGTTGAGGGCGTAGAACCGCACTCGGCCGCCGGGCAGATTCCAGCTCAATATGCCTGAACGGCGGTCGGTCGGGAAATCGAAGCCACCGGACAGGTCGATGCTGATGCGCAGGTTCTGCCAGCCCGGTTCGACTACTTCGTAGTAGGGGGCACTGTTCTGTGGGCTCCGCCGGATTGCACGTACTGCGCCGGTGGTCGGCAGGTATGTCACGTCGCCGTTGTGGTCGACGAGGGTGAGTACCTCGCCGCCCCAGAACTCGGGGCGTGGGAGTTGGACCGGTACGGCGGGTATCAGTGCCAGTTTCTCTGCGGCCGAGAGGTTTTCGAGGCGCTGGTCTTCGGGCAGCGGGGGAGGTTTCTCGAGCCCGTGCTCGTCGTACTCGATCTCGGTCTCGTCGGAACGTGTTGGTGAACTTTCGGCCGAGCTGGAAGGCTGTGTTTTCCTCGGCCGCCGCAACAGGTGCTCTTCGGCTTTTTGCAGCTGCTTCAGTAGGTGTTCGCCGAAGTAGGTGTCGTGGGTGCCGGGCTCGAACGCGGTCGCCGACCCGGTGTCGGCGGCTTGTGCTCGCACCACCGTCACCTGCGCCACGTCCAGTGCCGCGTGTTCGGATCGCAGGTGGTCCCAGAAATCTTCGATGGTGTGGCGGGCCGTGCCGGCGAGTTGTGTGTGTACATCGGGCTGCCCGGTGTGGCGGGCGACGCGCTGCTGCGTCTCGGCGGGTTGCCGGTGATCATCGTTATGCAGATCGACGTGCTGGTCGGTGAATGTGGCACGGATTTCCCCGGCCGGGGTCTGCAGATACAACTTCGTCCCGGCAGGGTATTCGGCGTCGAACGAGTTCGCGAGGAACTCGTTGATCCCGAATCTGACGCCTGCACGGGTAATGCTGCCGTCCGATATTGCGATAATGCGGCCATCCGGGCGGGTGATCCGGGGAGTTGCCGGGCTGCGGCGTGGTTGAGGATTCGGTGCCCGCGGGTTGTCGTGGTCGCCCCGGCGCGCGCCGATCAGGTCCCGCCCGTTGCCGATGGTGGCCCGCGGTGCAGGGGTGTCGTGTCCGGGCGCGGGGGCGCGGGTGGTGTGGCTGGTGTAGATGCGGGGAGCCGGACCACTGGCGGGGTGGACGCCGCTGCCGTCGGAGACGACCGGATCGGCGCCGGGGGCGAGGGGGGTGAGCAGACGGCGCTCGATGCCCATTTCCACCGTGGCTTCGGGGGTGATATTGGCGTCGGCGTAGGCGAAGGCGGCGTGGAAAGCGAAGGAGAGGCCGGGGTATGCGGTGGAGAGGTTGCCGGTGGTGTCGCCGCTGCGGAGGGCGCGGATTTCCTCGTCGAATGCGGCGTCACGTTCTCGCGCGATGTGGTCCCGGGAGCGCTCGGCCCGGGCGCTTTCGGCGCTGAGTGCGGCGGGGTCGATCACGCCGTGGTCGTCGCTGAACACGGTCTCGGTGAAGAACCGATAGCTGCGCGCGTTCTCGCTGGCCTCTGCGGCATCGAGGTATCCGGTGGTGATGAGCGGACGGTATTCGTCGCGGTGCCGTTCGAGAAAATCGGCGATGGCATGGCCCAGCTGGCGTCGCTGCCCGGCGGGGATGGTGATTCCCGGGGTGGCGTTCCTTTCGAGGAAGTCGAGGAATTCCTTTCTCTGGACGGTTTGTGACGGTTCGGTGCTCAGTTCGATGGTGCCGTTGTGGGCGGGAGTGACGACGGGTTGGTGCGGGACTGCGATTCGGGTGTAGCTGGGGAGTGTGTTGTTGCGGATGTGGACGGCGAGGTTTTCGGCGGTCGTCTCGGTAATGGGTCCGGAGGTGTCGGGTGTGGGGCGGACGATGACGACGTCGGTGATCGGTCGATCGGTGTCGGCGAGGTAGGTGCGGATGTAGTTCAGGGCTGCGGTGCCGTGGAGGGTGGGTTCGTCCTCGTAGATGGCTGGTTCTGCGTCGGTGCGGTATCGGAGCTGTGGGGTGAGTCCGTGGTTGCGGGTGACGGTGAGTCGGAGCGTTTCGTCGTCGCGGCCCAGGTAGATGTGGGTGCCGGGTGGGTAGCCGCCGGTGCGGTCCGGTTCGAGGGTGAGTGCGAGAGTCGGGTCGGCGAGGAGCAGACCCGATTGGTCGAGTACGCGTATGTGATGGGGGTTGCCGTCGGGGGCGACGTCGGTGTGTGGTTCGTCGCGGGCGGTCGGTGGTCGGGTGTGGTGGCCGGTGGTCTGTGTGTAGCCGGGTTCGGGAGTGGGTGAGTCGTGGCTGTCGTCGTCGACCGGCCCGGGTCGCTGCGGCTCGGGTTGCCCGGATTCGTTGGGGGCGAGTGTGTTCGAGGCGTCGATCGTGGGTGTGTGGAATCCCGGGTGGTGGATTTGGATCTTGGTGACGTGGTGGGTGTCGCATCGCTGGCGAATCAGGCTCAGGGCGTCCTCGGTGCCCAGGGGCGGGCCGGGCACGTGCACCTCCGGGCCTCCAGTCGGGCGATAGTGGACGGTGAATCGGTTGCCGGGGACCGCGGTCAGCCGCACTCTGGCGTCGTCGGCGTCGACTATGTCGATATGAGTGGTGGGCGGGACGCCGGTGATGGGGGAATCGGTGTGTGATCGGAGGTGTTGCGGGGACACCTCGATTGTCCGGAAGCCTGGTGGGAGATCGAGGTCCGCGTGGCTGGGTTCGGGTTGTTGTCCGGTGTGGGTTACCGCCGTCGATGGTTCGGTGGTGAGTGCAGCGTCATCGATGGCGATGGGGTGAGTGGTGCTGCCGTCGGCGGGAGCCGGGGCCGCCGGTGGGCGCCTGGCCGGGGTGATTTCGTCGAGCAACTGGTACCGGCGGGCTTCGGCGAGGGCTGACACAACGTCCGAACATCCGAGTTTGGCGAATATTCCGTGCCCGTCTCTTACCGCGTTGTTTACCTGAACGACCGTTATTTCCCGGAATTCATCTCGTCGATTGAGTTCGCGAGTAATGAATCTCGGACGTCGGTTATCGGCAGCGTACTCCTCGAGTACGGCTATCTGCAGCTCTGAGAGCTGCGGGCCGGGGATCACTCTCGAGTAGCTTGGACCGTTTTCGCTGAACAGCCCGAGGTGGTAACTGTTGTTGTGGGTGTGTTGCTGTAGGTAGTGGACGGCGGCACGGGGGGTCGGGTTCTTGATGATGGTGTGGGTGGTGTCGCGTTGGAGGACAACAATGTTGGATTCGGTGAATTCGACCGCGGCGAGGAGCGCGAGCGAGACGCCGGGGTATGCCGTAGAACGGGTGTTGGTGGTGCGGTCGTACAGGATTGCCGCGATTTCGTGGCCGAGTGCGACGTCGGCATCGGCGTGGTCGTGGGTGATGTGGTCACGGTATTTGTCGCGGTGGGTGTTGATGTAGTTGGCGACGTCGCGGCGTAGCCTGCGGAATTGCTGGGGGTTGTCCATGCTCAGCGCGTGAGCGACGGCATTGACGGGTGTGCGCGGGGATTTGGTCCAGTGGGTGGGGGCGGGCACGTGGATGGTGATGGTCGGCGTGGTATCGGGGTTTTGGAGACGGGTGAGGAATTGGTGTGTGTAGAGGGTGCGACGCGGGGCGGTGCCGAGTTCGATTTTTCCGGCGTAGTGGATAGTGGCGGTGGTGCCGTCCGAGAGGCGGATCTCTGTGCCGCTCGGCAGGGTGTTGTCGCGGAGTTGCCGAATGACGTCGTCGATGGTGGGGGGACCGGGGCGGGCGGTATCGCGCCGAGCGTCGTCCGGCGCCGGGGCCGCCGGTGGGAGTGTCGGCGCCGCGACGGACGCCGCGGGCGCGACGATCGCGACCTCGTCGAGTAGCTGGTACCGGCGCGCTTCGGCCCGGGCGGACGGAAGGTCGGAATATCCGAGTTTAACGCGTATGCTACTTCCGCCTGCTCTTATGGCGCCGCCTACCCGGGAGGTTGTGATTCCCCGGAATTCGTCGATTTGGTTGAGTCGATCGACGATTTCTCGGGCTGACAGGTCGAAGTCACCGTCCGCCTCGAGGATGGCCTTCTGCAGTCTGGTGAGCTGGGGGCCGGGGATCGGCTTGGTGAAGGCGAGTTTGCGCCGTGTTTGGCCGTGGTGGTAGCTGATGTTGTCGACGTTTTGCCGAAGGTAGTGGACGGGGGTGCCGGGGGTGGCGTTATTGATGATCGTGTGAGTGGTGCCGTGTTGATGGACGAGGATATTGGATTCGGTGTGGTCGATGGCGGCGAGGAGAGCGAGGGGGAGGCCGTGGTTTGCGCTGGACCGGGTTCTGGTGGTGCGGCCTCGGAGGATTGCGTCGATTTCGTGGCCGAGTGCCTGGTCGGCGTCACAGTGGTCGTGGGTGATGTGGTCGCGGTATCTGTCGCGGTGGGTGTTGATGTACTCGGCGACCTCGCGGCGTAGCCGGCGCAAATGCAGGGGATTGTCCATGTCGAGTGCGTGAGCGACGGCTTTGATGGGTGTGTGGTGGAATTTGGTCCAGTGGTCGGGTGTGGGTGTGTGGATCGTGGGGGTGGTGTCGAGATCTTCGAGATAGGGGAGGAATTGGTGGAGGTAGAGGGCCTGCGGGTCGTCGGTGGGGGTGCGGAGTTCGATGGTGCCATCGCGGTGGATGGTGGCGGTGGTGCCGTCGGTGAGATGAATCTCGGTGTCGGTGGGCAGGGTGTTTTTGTTGAGCTGCTGGGTGAGGCTGTCGATTGCGTGTGTGTGGCTCGAGTCGGCGATCCGGATGTCGCCGTTCTCGGTGGCGTGGGCGTCGGTCCGGTCGCCCAGCGGATCGGCATGCTCGATCGGATGTCCGCCGTCGAGTGTGATCAGTGATGCGTAGACCGTCTTCAGTTCCCGGAGGGGCCGCGGCAGATGCGGGTGGAACCTGCCGAGTTCATGGTCTGCGGTGTGGAGAACGCCGTGCCGGTCGCTGACGGCGTAGTACAGGTGGCCGCCGATGTTGTATCGGCCGGAAGGAGTCGTGTAGATCTCGACGGTGACCGCGAGGGCGGGCGCATACGCGCGGAGAAAGCTTTCCAGGCGAGCCTGATCGCCGAATTCGTGGACCGGCGTACCGATGAAACCCACAGTCGCGGAGAAGGTTTCCCCTCCCGGCCCGGTGGACATGGGAACGGTGATATAGCTGCTGCCGACGAGATCGCGGACAGCGGTCAGATTGGTGCGGACGCACTGGTTAGGCGGAGTAACCGGAGAGTGCAGGAGTCCGGGGGTTGGGCTGCCGCCCGGGCGTTCACCGATACCCGCGGGTGCCGGACCCGCAAGATGCTGGAAGGCACTACTGCCATCGGCGGGCCCCGCGACCGGCTGCGCGGTTGTGAGCGATCGAATCGGGCGGTCGTCCTCGCCGACAAGCACTCCTGCCTCGATCATTCTTTCGGCTTGTCGCACCGCTCTTTTGGTCCTGGTTTCCGTAGAGTGCCCGCGAATATCGCGTATTCCGAGTTTACCGACAAGGAGGTAGCTTCTCTGTCCCTTGATGTGCGACTCCGTGACATCCCATCCTCGATCGCGCATGTGATGGGCGATGTCACGGCTGCTGGCGTGACCTTCCTTGAAACTGGTGAGCATCGCCAGATGTTTGTCCGAAATCTTGACGGGTCGCGTGGGTATATCGGGCAGTCGGTGTCTTGTGGTATCCGCTTCATCGAATTTCAGACGTGCTTCGCGGGCCTTTTCGACGGCGTTCTCGTCGGGTATTCGCCACCGGCGTACTTCGAGCCTTGCGGACTGGCGATCGTTGACTCCGAGCCTGCGGTATGCGCTCGGGCTTCCGTCATAGCCCTCGGACAATGCGTCGACGATCGCCGTCATATTATCGGAACTGAGCGCACCGATTTCGTGGAGGTGGCGGGCGATGGCGTCGTTGCCTGTCCAGCCGGCCTCGTAGTATTCGAATACGGTCTTTTGCCTGAGTGCGAGTTTGGGGCCGAAAATTGTTTCGGTGTAGAGGTTGCTGCTGACGGTTTTTCGTGCGTGTCGGTAGGTGTCGCCGCCGAACTCTTGACGGAGGTAATGGACTTTCTGGCCGGGTGCGCGGTTGGTGAGGAGGATGTGCTGAGTCGCGCCCTGCCGGATGACGACGTTACTTCCGGCGTGGCCGATGGCGGCGTGGAACGCGAACGGGAGGCCCGGGTGTGTGGTGGACCGGTTGCCGGTGGTGGTGCCGTTGCGGATAGCCGAGATCTCGTCGCCGATCGCTCGGTAGCGGCGGCGGCTGATGTCTTCGCGGAATTCAGCGGCACGAGCGTTCTCGGCGGCGAGCGCGGCGAGGTTCGTGTGGCGGCCGGGGTCGGTGAGGAACTGCAGGTGTCGCTCGTCTTCCTGGGCCAATGCGGTATCGATCTCGTCATTGGTGATGAGGTGGACCAATTCGTCACGACGGGCCGATAGGAAGACGGCGATCGCTTCGCGTAGTTCCGGCAATTTCTCACTGCTGTTCTTGCCGAGAATGTGGGCGATGGCTTCGACCGGTGTGTGGCGGTGCTGGGTCCAGTTGTCGGGACCGTGTGTGTGGACGGCGACAGGGATGAGATTTCGCGTTCCGTCGGGGGTGCGGAGGTGCTGTGCGAGGAACTCGGCGGGGGTCAGGCTCAGCGTTTCACCGGGGGTCCGGACGTCGACGGTGCTATCGGCGAGGATCGTGGCGGTGGTGTTTCCGGGGAGATCGATCCGGGTGCCCGTGATCAGGGTCGGGTAATGATCGTGGTCGGCGAATCCGGCCGCGCCGAACACGTCGATGCCGCCGGGCGCATCGGGTGCGGGAAGGTGGACGACGGCGGTGGTGATAGTGCGGCCGGGGAAGCCGATATGGCTTCGGATGAGATTCCGGGCAGCATCGCCGTGAAACTCAGGCCCCTCTCCCTCGGCGACATGACCGGCCACCTGGTGGTAGTGGAGGTGCGGCCGCACACCCCCGTCTTCGGTAACAGTCAGCCGCAATGTCACGTGCGGGTCGGTGATATAGAGGACGGTCCCGGGCAGGAAGGCATCGCCCGTCGGTGAGACCGGAAAGTCCCGCAGCACAGCCGGGTTCGGGAACAGCAGTATCCGACCCGGGTCACCGTCGGACCCCGAACCGATTCGCGGCTCGGTACCGGGTGCAATCGGCGATGCGCTGCCACGTTCGGGACCGAGGGGACCCGCGCGTGGTCCGGGGGTGGCCGTGCGGCGGTTCGCGTCGGCCGTGGTTTCGGGTCCGTAGAGGCCGCGTGCGCCGGGGCCGCTGATCCGGAGGGTGTAGAACTTCGGGAGGTGCCGGAGGTCGACGGCGATGTCGATGTCCCGGCGGGGTGTGGTGTGTTCGAGCGGGTCGATGCGGCCGGGGTCGGGAAGCCATGCCGGGTCTTCTCGGGCCTTGCGCCTCTTGGCGCCGTGGAGCGTAGTCCAGAACGTCGTTCCGTCGGCGGTTTCCCAGAACCTGCCGTAGATCGGGGAGTACATTTCCGATGTGCCGTCCGGGGACCTGCGGTAACGAGTGCCGTTTCCGTCGGTGGTGTATACGGATTCGTCCACGGATTCGCGGTATTCGATGCCCTCCGATGGGGTGGGGTATATGGCGTCGTTCTGCGGGTTCCGAAGTAGGAGTCTGACTGGTTTTCCCTTGTCGCGTTCGACCGCGAGGACCCGGTATGCGTGACTGGACTCCAACCCCCGAACCGCGCCGGGGGCATCTCCGAACTTCTTCGTCCCGATTACCACTGTGGTGCCGCGTTCGGGTCGCAGCGCCCAGTCGATGCGGTTGGCGATCGCCTCGGAGGCAAATTCCCGTTCTTCGGGGAACACCCGGAGTTCGGCGGGCCCGCTGTATATCGCACGGTGGTATTCGGCCAGGATAGTCTTCTCTTTCGACCATTTATCCGGAAACTGCTCGTCGAGGTACCGGCGAAAGCTTCGGGGATTCAGTAGGAGCTCGGGATGAACAATTCGTTCATGCGTGGCTTCACGGGTGGCCCTGGTGGCTTCGCGGACGTCGCGCCCGGCTGTGGGGTCGTCTGGAAAGTGGGTGCTCACTGCTTCCCGCGCGGCAGCGGCCAGAGCCTTGGTCTGCTGCTCGCGGGTGTCGATGCGTTCGGTCAGACGGGGGACGAATTCGGTGTCGCCGCCGCCCGCCACTATCAGTTGCCGCAGGGTGTCGGCGTCGAGACGGAATGGGTGCAGGAAGTCTTTTTCATCGATGACCCGGCTGGGCTGCGTCAGCGCGCCGTTGGAGGCGCGGTGGAAACCCTTGTCGAGGTAGGGCTGGGTCTTGAGCCCGCGGAGCCCGTGGTACCCGTCGATGCCGCCGAGGCGTTGCGCGAGAGCTTTCTCGATCACGGTGGGCCACAAAGGTTCTCCGGGTTCATGACGGGCGAAGTGTCCACTCTGGGTGCGCGCCGTCACGTAGAGTTCGTTCAGATTGACCGGCTCCCACTCGAATTCGCCATCGATGACGATCCGCACACTGGCCCAGCCGTTCTTGTGGTCTTGGAGTAGTTCGCGGATCAGCTGTGGGTCGCGGTCCGCCTTCGCATCGAGCACGGCGAACAGGTCGCAGTCGGCGGCGTTGCCCTGGCGTGCGTCTCCTGCTCGCGGGTCGTGCGGGAACAGTTCCCCGTCGGGTCGGTCCAGCGTCGGCATGTCCGGCAGGATCTCGTGGGGGATGTTGTGGGCGAGCCAGGTCGCGGTCCCGGGGTGCTTGATCGACAGGCCCTGGGGCTCGGGCCTTGCGACGAGTTCGGTTCCGTACGACATCGTCCCGACGTCGAATATGCGGATTTCGCCTCGGTCCTCCCAGGTGACGGTGCCGTGGGTGTCGTCGGCGCCGGGGTGGAAAGTGAACTCGGGCACCATGTCCCCGGGAACAACGGCGTCCGGTTTATCCGGGTCCGGGTCCGGCAGGATGTAGGCGGGACGACCGGACGGCAGTACGCCAAGGTTGGCTTTCATGTCGCCACGGGCCGGTAGGAGAACGAGGTCGCCGTCGTGGTTGACGATGGCGAGGGCGGCGCCGCCGTCGGGGTGATCGATGCGGTGGGCGGTGACCGGGACGGCGGGTGGTGTCCGGGGCAGCTTCGTCTGCTGCTCGGCCCAGGTGGGCGGTTGGAGTGCGGTGTCGTCGAATCGGGTCCGCTGCGGGTGCTCGGTGGTGGGTCCGGGCCAGTCCGACCGGAGGATGTCGTCGAGGTGGTCGCCGAAGTAGGTGTCGTCGCCCTCGGGTTCGAAAGATGGTGTGGGCCCGGCCATCGGGGTAGGCAGGCCCATGCCCGGTGGGGCGAGGTCGAGGTTGTCGAGCGCGGTTGTCGCGGGATTGGCCGTCGGTTGCGGTGGCAGTGCGGGTTGCGCGTCGCCGTGCCCGATGTGGGGGGCGAGGAGCTGTTCTTCGACGCGTTGTTGCAGCCTCGGTGTTGTTTCTTCCCGCAGTACCCGTACGGCTTCGTCGACGCGCTGATCGGCTTCTTCGAGGGTGTTCTTTTTGCCTGCGGTGGGGTCGGTTTCGTAGCTGTGGGCGGCTTGGTCGCGTTCGTCGACGGCGTCGAGATACCGGGTGATTTCCCGGATGGCCTGTGCGTCTTCGATCTCCGTGCGGAAGTCCTCCGGTGAGGTGTAATTCCGATAGGATCCGGGCGTGCCGCCGTTGACGCGATCCTCGCCGGACCCGCCGCGGGCGGACCGCCAGATCGCCTGCAGCAGTACGCGTTTCGAGTATGCCGGGCCGCCACTGATGCTGGTGATCACGCCGCCGAGCGCCTTCGCCTCCGCCGTAGGTTTGGGGTTGGTGCCGCGGGCGCCGGATTTGTTGATGAACATGATGCTGCCCGGTTTCCCGAATTTCTTGACCAGGTCGGCGGCCTTGCGTTCGGCGGCGTCCCCGCCGCCGTTCTCCTTGTGCCAGCGGGCGTCGATCGCCGTGTAGTCGAGTTTCACTCCGTCGGCGATCGTCAGGTTGTGTTCCCGCGCATAGTCTTTCATTCGCTGGTCGACGATCGCGTCGACCCAGTCGATTACCCCGCGCTCGGAAAGTTCCTTGTCCCGCCAGTGATTCAGCTCGATCCTGGTCTCCTCGACCATTCGCCCGCCGCCCGGCTTGTCGACCACGGTCTCCACCCGGCGCTCGTCGGCTCCGCGGATCTCGGCGTTGTCGAGCGAAATGTTCCACCACGGCCGGCCCTTCTGCTCGATCCCCACGATCTCGCCGTCCCGCACCGTGAACGAGATTTTCGCGGCGTCTATGGCATCGGTCGCTTGGCCCTTCAGCTTCGCCTCGCGGTTCTTAAACTCCGCCAGGGCTTCCTCGAACAATTTGTTCTGGTAGAACCGCTCGATTTCCGGCACGCCGAAATAGTCGCCCCGCACGTCACGGGACCCGCCCCACGCGTCGTACATGGCGTTTTCCACTTCTTTCGCCGTGCCCGACACGCCCTTCGGGTTCTGCAGGAAGCGGCTGCCGATCCACTGCTTCAACGACATCGTCAGCGAATCGGCCGGGTTGTTGCCGCGCACGGTCACGCCTTCGACGATGTCGAGGTACTGCCCGAGCTCCTGCAGTCGTGTCTCGCTGGCCTTGTCGCGATCCCACGACAGCTTGTCGGTGGTCTTCGCATTGATCAGCATTACCTTGTCGTGTTCACGGGAGGTGATGAAGTCGGAGCCGCGGTGCAGCCCCCACCTGGCCAGCGCGAACTGCGCGTAATGCCGGGCGTCGGCGTGTACGGCATCCCGGTCGCCGATCACCGCAGCCAGTTTGTCGGCCGCCTCGTCGCTCATACGCGAATGCCAGAGCCCTCGCGTATTTTCCGGCCTGCCGAAGTCCTTGTCGGTCAGTCCGTGTTCGAGCATCGCGAGCCGGAAATTCTCGTACACATCGCTCAGATGCTGCACGGTCGCCGGGTCTGCGTCTCCGCGCGCACCAGGCGACAAGATGGCTCGGACCACCCCGTCGAAGGCGGTATCGACCTCGTCGAAATTCGCCACCCCCTCCGGCAGCGGCCGGAACCGCCGCGTCACCCCGTGCTCCTCGGCCACCGTGTTCAAACGATCCGTCAGCGCATCCACCTGCGGCTCGGTGCGCAGCCAGTCCCGCAGCTCCGTCACCACGTCGTCGGACGCACCGGCGCGCTTGATCTCGTCCACCATCGCCTGTATTTCGTGCAGCCCGGCGAACAGCACCCCCTCCTTGGTCCCCACCACCAGCAGACTGCGCCCGTCCTCCAAGGCTTTCCAGGCCGACTGCGGGAACGGCTCGTTCTCGCGCAGCTGCACGATATCCACCCCGGAATCCGGGTGGTGTTCCCCCAGATACGTCCGCACCTCGTCGATCATGTCGACCACCAGCGGATCGCTGCTGGTCAAGTTAATCGATACGCCGTGCTCGCGGGCATCGCGGTACCCGGACATGATCATCACCAGGGTCTTGCCCTCCCCGCCCTTCATATCCGCCGGGCCGAACTCGGTCAGCACGTACGCCAGCATCTGCGTCTCCCGCGGCGTGCGGCCCTCCGGATCACGGCGCGTCATCCATTCCGGCATCGCCGCCACCCGCTCCCAAGGAGAACCGTCGCGCACCAGGCGGTCTACCTCGTCGTCGGACGCCCTTCGCCCGACTACCGGGTTCGTCTCACTGGTACGGCGCAATACCTCGTCCCGGAATACGAACCCCGCCTTCTGTACTGCGTCCGCAGCCTCGAGGGCCTTGTGCGAGGCCGCCCGCATCGCCTTCCGCCGGTCCGCGAGCCCCGCCTCGTAGGCGTCTCGGTCCGGTGCCTTCGCGCGTCCCACACTCGCCAGACGATCCTCGATCACCCCCCGCATCACGTTCTTGAAATCCGCTACCGCCTGCGGATACGCCTGCTCCTTCGCCTGCAGATCCCGGTGCAGCTCGTTTACTTGCGACTCCGCCGCAGCGTCGCGCTCACGCCGGTTCAACGCCTCGCCCCAGTCGGCGGCCCGCCGCGCGACCTTCCAATCGAACAGCCACCGTCCCCGCCAACCCGGCACGAGCTCGGCACGTCTGTCTCGCGCCGCAGCCAACTCCTCGGTGTGATTCTTTCCGGCCGTAAGCAGCGCCTCGTGTTCGATCAGCTCGCTCCGCAGGTCACTATGACGCTGTTGAATTTCCCGGCGCAGCTGGTCGAGGTATTCCCGCCGCGGCTCGTTGCCCGCCCGTGCCTGTTCGTACTCGTTCCGGCTGTCCCGCAACGCATTCCCCGCCGCCTCGACCCGCTGCTCCGAGGCCGCGATATTGTCGTCGAGCCTGTCCTTCAGACCTGCGTCGAGTTCCGCCTTCGCCGTCTCGTACCTGTTCCGGGCGTCCTTCACATCGTCGGTTGCCGTACGCAGATGCTCGCGGGCGGTATTCATCTGCTCGTCGGTGGTGGCACGCATGTGCAGCGCGTCCTGTTCGGCGGCAGCGACTCTCGCCTCCGACTCGGCCCGCAGCTCCTCGTAGCGCTCCTGCACCGCACGCTGCACGGCCGCATCGTGCTCGGCCCGCGCGGCATCGTGCTCGGCCCGGGCCGACTCGAGCCGCGCCTCGGCGTCTTCGGTCCTGCTCCGCGCCTCGGCGCGAGTGCCCGGCCGCTCCCGCGCCCGATCATGTTCTGCCGACGCGGATTCGAGTGCTCGACGTCTCTCACGCACCTCGGCCGCAGCGGTGTCCAACCGCTCGCGGGCAGCGATGACACTCGGGTTATCGGATTCGACCTCCGCCCGCAACCGCTCACGGAGCCGCACCTCGTGCCGGTCCATCGGTTCCTCGGCACCAGCCGTCTTACGCTGCGGGTCGGTACGTTGCTGACCACCGGGGGGCTCGGGACGAGGCGTGGTCGTCCCGGCCGGAGCCTCGCGGGAGCCGTCATCGCTTCGCTCGTGGACGGAATGTGTGTCGCTGCCGTCGTGTTCGGGGCCGAGGCCCGCGCGTGGCTCGCGGTCAGGGGTTGTGCCGATCTCGTAGCGGCCGTCGGATGTGTAGCGCAGGTACGCATTCGGCCGATCCTGCGCGAAGAAGTGTTCGGTCGTCCCGGAGCCGTTCGGGTGCTCGACGACGAGGTTCGTCTCGAACGCACTCGCGGCGAGGCGGACGTCCCGGTCCACGACCTCGCGCTGTGGCGTCGCCCGCGTCGTGCCGGAATCCGGCGCCGCCGCTCGGCGCCACTCGTTCATCCGGGTGTCGAATTCCCGGCGCCAGTCCTGTTCGCTGCGCCACCGCGCAGTGTCGATCCGGCCCTGCTGCCGCTCTGTATCGATATCGGTGCGCCGCTGAGTTTCCTGCTGCTGCAAGCGGTTCAGGTGGTCGGTGATTCCTGTGCGCACATGATCGGCACCGGGGAGGTCGAGGATGTGGGCGATGCTAGCGAAGAGCGGATCATCCCCGGCGGGCGCGGGCTCCCAGCGTGTCGGACCGGGTTCCTGCTCGGTGTGCCTGGAGCCCGTCGGCTCGGTGCGCGGTGGCGGATTCGAATCGGGTGTGAACGACTCGGCGCCGCGGCGATGCTCCGGGATTCGCTCGGCGACGTGGTAGTGGCCGTTGGCCTCGTCGACCCGGACGAGAACCGCTTCCGGGGCGTCTCGCGGACCGAAGTACTCCATTCTGCCGTCTTGGGTCACGACCACGAGGCGCCGGTTGAAATGGTCGGCGCCAACCGTATTGAGGAATTCGCCGAGCTCGTTGTTGTAGGTACCGGGCCGGAGCAGGTTCTCGAGTTGCCGGTCGAACTCTCTCGAGCGTTCTTGGTCGTAATGATTCTGAAGGTCGTCCCGTAGCACGACCCAGTCGGCGTGCTCCGGGTCGTCCGGATGGTCGCGGATGGAGATATCGAGATTGGTTATCCCCTCCGACATCTCCCGGAACTGCTCGGACTGGGGGGCGAAAAAGGGGAGCAGTTCCCCCTTGCGCTCTCCCAGGGCCTGGACGATCGGAGCCCGGAGCGTCTCGTGCCCGAACCCGATTCTTCCTTCGGTCACGTGATCCATCGCTGCGAACCAGCAGTCGCCGTCCGCGTCGATGCGATGCAGGCGATACCCGGGCAGCGCGGCCGCCTGCTCCGGTGTCGGGTCGAAGCGATCCTGTGGTTCGAATTCCAGTCTGCTGCGCGGGTTTTCGGTGGGCTGCTCCTCGCGTGACGGGACAAGGGGCGGGGGCTGCTGGAGGTCCGGATGAACCTTCGATGTGATGTGGTCGCCCGGCGGTGGGGTCTGCGTGCGATGCTCGCCGATGGGGCGGGTTGATTCGGTGGTGAGTCGCGTGTGGGAGCCGTCGCCCAGGGACGAGACGGTCGGGCGCTGCGACTGAGGTGCCGATGCCCTGTCGGTGAGAGCGGGCCCGTCGCTTCGCGGAGACGCCACGGACTGCGGGCCGCCCGACATGAGACTGGCGTTCCGGGTGGGCGACTGCGCCTCCGGGCGAGTTCCCGTACCCGATTGGGGTGCAAGCGAATTCGCGGGATCATCGGTGTGCGACACGGGTGGTCGCCACCCGCCGTCCACCGACGACGACCACGACGTCGGCGGCTCCCCGCCCTTCCACTCGTCCGGCCGCGGCGTCGTGCGCTGCGAGCCTGTCTCGGTGGAACCCGTTGGCGAGTTCGGCTGGGACTCGGCTGTGTGGAACGACTGATCCGATTTCGCCGTGTGGAACGACTGACCGGAATCCGCTGTCTGGAAGGACCGATCGGAGTCCGGCGAGGCGATCGAATTGTTCCCGCCGCTTTCGTGATTCGATCCCGTTTCGACATGGGGTTGCGTAGCCGACTGTGGCGCAACCGAATCCGTGGCACCCGCGGTGACCGAGTGCTGAGAGGACGCCGCGTTCGAATCGATCCCGCCGCGCGGGCCGTTGTTCACCGCGGAGCCGCTGTTCGCCGTGGAGCCGTTTTCTCCGCCGACTTCGTTGCGCGCGTTGGTCTGCGGTCCGTGCTGGCTCGTCGTCGAGTTGCGGTCGGAACCGGAATTCACTGGTGGCGTGCCGGATTCGTTGTTCCGCGCCGGAGGCCTGTCCGAGTTCCCGGGCGGTGTCGAACGTGTCTGCACGGCATCGGAATTCGGTCTGGCGCCGTTGTCACGCGCGGAGTTGGTGGAGGATCCGTCGTGATCGAGGACCTTCGGATCGGGCCGGTCGTGGCTGCCGTCGGTGCCCAGCGGTGGTACGGCGTCGCCGTTCATGTAGCCCTTCTCGCCAAGAGCTTTGAACTGCGCGTGGCCCGCCACGCCGTGGATTCCACCGACCAGACCGCCGCCCACGCCGCCGAGAATCGCGGCGGGTTCGAATTCCCACTGGCCGGTGATGGCGCCGTAGGCGACGATGCCCGCGCCGGCGCCAACGACACCGGCGGGTACACCCGCGCCGATCGCGTTGGCTCCCGCCATCCACCACGTCATCTCCTTGGGGACGACCAACTTGCCCCCCAGCAGCTCCTTTCCGCCGAACTTGGTCAGCGCCTGGTTGGTCCACTTGCCCAGCTGCTTTCCGAGGACACTGCCGACCGGGGCGGCCACCACTCCGGAGATTCCGGACACCGCGGTCATGGTGGCCAGCTGTTTGCCGTCGATTCCGTCGCGGTGACCTTTGCCGATCTGGATGGACTGGGCCAGCAGGTCGGTGCCGAAGCCGATCGCCGCCTGCTCCGCCCCGACGATCGCGGCCAGCTTCCACATCGGCAGCTCCGCCATCCATTTGGCGTGCCTGGCCAGGGCGGTCGTCAGGGTGCGGCCGATGCCCTGGATGACACCGACGGCTTCGACCTTCATCGCCGGGATCGCGAACGCGCCCCACATGGTGGCCAGGGCGTATGCGATCTCCGCGGCCAGGATCGCCAGGGTGATGATGATCTGCAGCTTGGCGTACTCGACCTGGGTGCCGCAGTCGCGGCACGATTTACCCAGCTGCTCCAGCTGTCCGGCCAGCTTCTCGATGGACTGATCACCGGTGAAGAACTTGTCGAACTGGTTCTTCATCTTGTCTTCGCCGTCGCCGGAATAGCTCGCGAGCGCGGCATTGCAGGCGGTGTGCAGAGCATCGATGATGTCGTGCACGCCCTTCGACGCGGTCTGCCAGTCGTCGCCGAGGGCGAACATCGCATCTTCGTCGCCCTCGGGCCACTCAGCGCCAGCGAGGTAGCTGAGCCACTGCAGCCCCTCGGGCATCTGGATGCTCATCGATCAAAACTTCCGGCGTCGAATTGCTTGGGGGTCCGCTGGTTTCAGTTGTCGGCGAGAGGGGATCGCCGGGTCCCGAAACCGTTGTCGCCGGTCTGATCTCGCTCGGACGGCGGATCGAACGAGGCTCGCTGCGGTTCCGGCGCGCGGGCGGTCAGGTCGGGCAGTCCGCCGACGATCTCGGAGAGACTGGGCAGCCGCGACCGGGTTTGCTGGATGGGGGCGATCAACTCGTCGGCGCGGCGG
Source organism: Nocardia pseudovaccinii NBRC 100343 (assembly GCF_001613225.1). Taxonomy (GTDB): domain Bacteria; phylum Actinomycetota; class Actinomycetes; order Mycobacteriales; family Mycobacteriaceae; genus Nocardia; species Nocardia pseudovaccinii. Next base: position 12,517 of record NZ_BDBY01000043.1, on the reverse strand, counting down.
GCGACCTCGGCCGCGGCCTCCTGGGTGGCGTCGGTGACGGCGTCGGCGATCTCGTCGTAGTCCAGTTCGTCGATGTCGTCGGCGAAGTGGGTCTCGATGACGACACCGTCGGCGTTGACGGTGATGCGCACGCGCCCCTCGCCCGCGGTGGCGGTCGCGGTGAGTTCGACGCGTTTCTGCTGTGCCTCGGCGATCGCGCGGATCTGCCCGTTGACCGTGTCGAGTAGGTCGGCGAGGTCACCTTTGGTGCGTTCGTTGTTCACGTCGAATTCTCCTGCTGCCCGAAGGGATTCGGAACTCGCGACGGTTCCGCATCGATTCCCTGGCGAACGTACCGCACCTCATCGTACAAAAACACGTTCTGACGTATTTATGACGGAATTATGATGGACAAATGATCCGGCGTGTTTTCAAGTGATGAGCAAATGATCCGCTTCGTGTTCAATCCTGTTGTGTGACCACGGTTTCCGGCGTGGCATCGTGGAACCGGCTCGACCTGAGATGCGGAGGCTTCTGGTGGCGAATGAATGGCTGCGGGCCGACGCCGCGATGATGATGGAAGCATTTACGGAACAAATGCAGGGCATCGCCAAAATTCAACGGGACCGGTCCCGGCTCACCGCTTCCGCCACCGCGTGTGAGAAACGAATCACGGTGACGGTCAATGCCGATGGCATTCTCATCGAGACCTGGTTCGCCGACGATATCGGCGAACTTTCCTATGCGGAGATCGCGGGGGCGATGACCGAGGCGGTGCAGGCTGCCGCCCGGAAGGTGAACGAGGAGTGCCGCCGGCTCATGGAACCGTTGCGGGAGCGCAAGTCTCGGTTACCGCGCCTGTCCGATCTCATCGAGGGTGCGCCGGATCTGGGGTCCGCCATGCCGGTGGCGCCGCCCGCCTCGGTGGCGCCGCCGAACTCGCCGGAGCGGCGGCACGACAACGAGGACACGCGTTTCCGTGACGCGGAGAAGCTCGGTCGTCGGTCGATGGTCAGCGACCTCGACGAGTGAGGCCGTAGCGTCATGGGACTGTATCTTCCGCCGGAGCTGGCCTGGTTGGGCTGGGTTGCGGGCGGGGCGTGGCCGGAGGGCGACGAGACCGACGTCTGGCATGTCTCGGACGCCTACAAGACCGCGAGCGGTTCGCTCCGGAAACAGCTCCCGGATATCGAGGACGTCAAACGCGTAGCGAGTTCCGCCTACCCCGAAGGCGCGGGCGGCGACAGGATCGGTGCGCTGTTCGACCAGATGCTCACCGGCGACCAGTCGGTGGAGTCACTGGCGAAGTACATGGAACAGATCTCCGACGCGGTATACGACTACGGTACGCAGATCGAGGCCGCGAAATTGATGACGATCGTCTCGCTGATCGCGCTGGCCATCGAGATCGCCTGGGCCTGGATGTTTCCGCCGACCGCCGCCGCCGTCGAGGCCGCCGAGACCGCGGCCACCCGATTCATCCTGCGAAGACTGGAATTGTGGTTGCAGGAACGGATTCTGGCGAAAGTGCTGTCCGTATTCGGGGAGAAGTTCGCCAACCTCAGCAAGGGCTGGGTGATGAAGATCCTGGAGGGCGCGTTCATTGCCGGCGGGCTCGATGCGGCCGTGCAGGTCGGCCAGATCGCCTCCGGGCACCGGAAGCACTTCGACTGGACAGAGTTCGGGGCCGCGGCATCCACGGGCCTCGGTGCACCGTTCGGCCGATCAGCCGCCAACTCGCTCAATAAATTCACGACGAAGGCTTTCGGAAACAAACTCGAGAATCCGTGGGTTCGAGCCGGGAACGGCGCACTCGTGGGTATCGGGTCCAGCCCCGTGTTCGGCGCCTTCGGCGGTCTCGGTGCCGCCTTGGTCACCGGTGATTGGGCCGGCACGCTCGGCAATCCCGCCGGCTGGGTCGGCGGTGCGGCCCAGGGTGGGATCGTCGGTGGCGTCCGGGGATACCGCGGCGGCCGCCGGTTCGACAACAGTAGCTTCGAGGTCAATTGGAAGATGCCTGGGGACGGGTCGGTGAATGTCCCTGTCCGGGGCGGGCACTCGTTCGACCCGGGCGGGCTCGGACCGCACGGCTCTCGAAATGGCTTCGGCGGCGAGCACATCATGCCCCAGAACGAGCCGGGCGGAACGAACGGGCCGCGCGGTGGTAACGGGAATAGCTCCGACAATTCCTATTCGCCCGGCGGCAGGTCGGGATCGTCTGGTGGCCACCAGGATTCGTTGGCAACGCACCCGGCCTCTTTCACCGGTGACAATTATTCCGAGAGGTCGGCCGCGCCGCCACCCAGCAAGATTCCACAGCACGAGGCGGAGAGCGGCCCGGACTCGAGCAATTCGAGCACGAGCAATTCGAGCACGAACAGCTCGGGCAAGAACGACTCGGGTTCGAACAACTCGAGTGCGAGTAACTCGGGCAAGTACGACTCCGGGTCGAACAACTCGAGTGCGAGCAACTCAGGCAAGAACGACTCCGGTTCGAGCAAGCAGTCGCCCCCGGTTGCGGCAAACAACGTCAACGGAAGTCAGTCTGGTGGTTCGTCCAATTCCGGACAGCATGGGTCGCTGTCGGGCAATGAGTCGAAATCCGGTGGCTCCGTCGGTGGTTCGAACGGTGGCTCGCACTCGTCGAGTGGGTCGTCGACGGCTGGGGGAGGCCGGAGTGAATCCCTGGCATCCTCGAATCCGTCCGAGAACGGCGGAAGTTCGTCCAACTCGAACGGAGCGTCGCGAACGTCGCCCTCGACGAACCTGCCCGGAGACGGCCGCAATTCGTCGACGATCAGCGGTCCGAGCGACCGGCCTACGGGCGGCCCGGCCGTCACGCGTCCGTCCCCCGGAGGCGACGGCTCGGTGCAGCTGGACCGATCGCCGACGTCGCAACCGCCGAAGGGCGGTATCCAGATGCCGTCGCGCCCGTCCACACCCGACACGAATATCGTTGCGGGACAATCGCAGCGCGGACCGGCGTCGGCCTCCGAGGCCAATTCGGCCGGTTCGAGCCAGCCGCCGCGCTCGCCCGCCGTATCGGATGTGAGTTCGTCGGGTTCGGGTCAATCGCCGCGTTCGTCGGCGGTGTCGGATGTGAGCTCGACGGCGTCGGGGCAGCCGCCACGCCGACCCGTCGACTTGAATCCCGGTGGGGCGCCACCACAGCGTCCGCCGGTTTCGGATTCGGGTTCGAGCAGCCCGAATCCGCCACGGTCCGCGGTCCCGAATCCGAACTCCGGCGACGAGACGCCATCGGGACGGCGCCCACAGATGCCCACATCGGATTCGGGCCACACGCCGCCGAGGCAGCGTCCGCCGGAATCGACTTCGGGCGGGCTGCCGCCGCTGCGCCCGAGGCCCGAGGGGGATCTGCCTCCGTCGCGCGGATCGGTGCCGCAGGAACATCATTCGGACCCGGGCGGGCGGCGCGGACACGACGCCGCCGGGCCGGGCGGCGCCCGGACCTTCGAGGGCGATCGGGAACATCGCAACTGGACGCGCAGCGAGTCGGGCGACATTCTGATCACCTCGCCCGACGGCACCGAGCATTGGGTGGACAAGCACCGGAACATCTTCATCGGACGCCCCGACGATCCGACGCTGCTCAGGATCGGCCCGGACCGCTCGGTCGAATTCTTGCCCAACAATGGCAATCGCCCTGTGGCAGAACCAGGTCCGCAGGCCGGACCGGGGCGAGAGGGCGAGTTCGGCTTCGGTCGGGACGACGGGACCCGGCACACGGTGCTGGACGACGGCTCGGTGCGGACCGAATCCCCGGACGGGTCGACGACGATCGTCGGGCGCGACGGTGGAGCGGATCTGCGTTCACCGAGGGACGAACGGACCCGATTCGACCCGGACGGCACCGCCGTCCACACCCGGCCGGGCGACCCGACGACCGTCACCACGCCGGACAACACGGTGCACGTCGTCCCGAACGACAAGGCCGGGCGTACACGCGACGAGGACGGCAACCTGGTCGTCACCTCCCCGGACGGCACCAGGCATGTGATCGGCGACGACGGGACCATAGTGGTGGGCCGTACCGGTGATCCGCAGTTGATGAAGGTCGGTCCCGAATATTCGATCGTGTTCGTCGGCCCGGACGGCACCGGCCCGGCCGCCCGCTCCGAGGCGACCGTGGGCAAGGGCAGTGGTGTGCAGTCGCCGGCGTTCACCCGTCCGGATCGGGTCTCGCATACGGTGCTGGGCGACGGTTCGGTGCGGACGAAGTCTCCGGACGACTGGACCACGACCGTAAGACCGAACGGGGCAGCGGAATTCACCTCGCCCACCGGCGACAAGATCGTGTACAAGGCCGACGACACGGTGGTCGAGTCCGGGCCGGGGAAGCCCACCGTGATCACCGGTCCCGACCAGACCAAGCAGACCACCGAGCCCAATGGCGCGGTCACCGTCGAGGATCCCGACGGCACCGAGCATGTCGTATTCGATTCCACGGATCTCGAGGGCGGTGGGCGGACTCGGCATCCCGATCAGACTGTGATCCATCACGACCTGAACGACACCCTGAACGTCGGGTCGCGTGACCGGCTCGGCGGCCTCGGTCAGGATGGTCCGCGCAAACCCGGTGTCGTTCAGATGGATCGGCCCGACGGGACCGGGTTCGAGTCGTCGCCCAAGGGCATCAAGGTGTTCGATGACGACGGCACAGTTTACGAGCGGGGTTCGCGCGGGTCCGTGCGTATCACCGCGCCGAACGGACACACCGAGTCCCGGTCCATGAAAGAGCCGATCGAGCTGTCCAACGGTGCGCAGCTGGAGCGGACTCGCGACGGCTTCCGGGTCGTGCACGAGGACGATTCGGTCTCCGAGATCGGTCCGCGCGGCGTGCGTTTCACCGATGGCGACGGTGTGGTGCGCGGGACCCGCACGGACGGAACGGCTTTCGTCAACCAACCGGATGGCGGCCCCGTCCGCGAGGTCCGCGGCGACGGTGCCGTGCGGGTCACCGCAGGGGACAAGACCTCGTGGGGCACCAGGGGGGACGGCACCACCTGGACGGTCGACGGCAAGAACAAGGTGCACGTCTCCGATCCCGACGGGACCGTCGCGCCGCCGGCCGACCCCAAGAATCCCTATGTCGACGGTGCCGACCTGACCGCCAAGATCAAGCCACGCCACCTGAGCGACAACGATCCGCTACCCGGTGGGTATCGGGCGCCGACCGCGCCCGAAACCGATATCTGGATCCCACCGGGGTACGAGAAGGTCCCGCCGGAGCACTTCCTACGGGATCCATCGGATCACGATCCGGACTATTGGGGCCCGCCGGACTACGACCCGGACGATTGGGACCCGCAGGATAAGGCCAACTGGGGCCCGCCGGATCGTGACCGCGACGATTGGGATCCACAGGATCGATATGACCGGGATCGGCCGAATCGCGACCCCTACGACAACGATCAGGGTCCCGAGGGCTTGGGGCGCCATGGCGGCTCCGATGACGGTGGCGGTGGTTCCGGTCATGATGGCGGTTCCGGAAGAGCCCCGAATTCGCTTGGCGGATCGCGTGATTCGAGTTCCGGTCCCTCCGGTGAGGGCGGCTCGTCCAGTAGTGAGCGGAACTCTCCGCCCGAAAACCGGCAGCCCCCGCCCGCTCCGCGGCTGGACCCGGCGATGCTCAAGCGGATGCTCCAAAACTTGCATGCCGCGGATGGGATGGCGCCGCCGCCGGGTGAGTCCGACCGGGTCACGCCGGGTGGTGGGAGTGACCGGGAGGGCGAGCTGTCGCCGGACTTCTCGAGCTTCGGCCTCGGCGACGGTTTGCGGCCGCCGACTTCGGAGCAGACCGGAGGCGCGGGACCGGGTTCACAGAATGGTGTGTCAGGCCCACCGCCGAAACTCACGCCGCCCGGCGGCGAGGGCGGTCCTCGCAGGCCTGACCTGTCCGCGCTGCGCGGGGCCCTCGACAAACTCGCAAGCGACCGGCTCGCAGGCCGCGGGGACGATGGTTCGGGGCAGCAGGGAGCCCCCGATCAGCCCGGCTCACCGAAGCATCCCGGTGCGGGGGAGCGCCCGGGCGCATCGCACGATCCGGCCGCACAGAACAGGCCGGGTGCGCCGGAGCAGCCGGGAGCACCCGGTCGAGGAGGTCAGTCGGATCGTCCGGACGCGTCGAACAACTCGAACCGGCAGCAGTCGCCGGGCCAGCCCGGCGACTCGAGAGCTCCTGGCGGCGAGAGCAATTCAGGTGCGCCGGGCGGTGGTGACCACTCGGGAGCGCCGAAGTCCGGCGATCCTTCGCACGCACCGGTGTCCGAGGACGATCCGGGTGCGCCGGCAGCCGGGGACCAGCGGGATGGGCTGGGAGCCGGGGAACAACGTGATCCGTCGGGGACTGGGGAACACCAGGGCGAGCCCGGCGTCGGCCGTCCTCCGGATACCCCCGGCGCAGGGGCACACCCCGGCATTCCGGGCGACGGAAACCGCCAGGATGGGTCCGGAACCGGAAGCCATTCGGGTGCACCCGGGAACCCGGATCATTCGTCCGAGCCCGGGCAACCGAAAGCTACGGAGCAGCCGGGGAACTCGTCGCAGCCGGGTGGATCCGGGACGCAGCATCCGTCCATGCCGGGGAAGCCGCCTGCGGCACCGATGCCGGACGGGCACCAACCCACCGGGTCGTCCTCGCCCGGCGGGGCGCCGCCACCCGGCGCCGCGCCACCCGCCGCGCCGCCGGGGGCGGCTACCGGACCGAAGAAGCCGCCGCGCCGGGACCGCAAGAAGGACGACAAGCCCCGAAAGAATCCGAAATCGATGCTGATGCCCTCGCCGTTCGAGGCGCCCGCGCTGCGGGCCGGACCCGACGACTCCGCCGCCGATGTCCCGTTCGCGTTGGAAGCTGCGAACGCCGAATCCGAACCGGACAGCACCGCGCGATCGTCCACGAAGACCACGAGGAGTACCACCGATGGCTGACGAGAAAAAAGACGACAAACCGAAGATCGACGATACGACCAAGACCGATCGCGACGACTGGCACGATCTGCGCACAAAGGCGGATACGCACAAGTTGCAGGCCAATCTGCTGAAGGCCGATACGAAGGCTTTCGCAGCGTGTGCGCAGGCATGCCACGACATGATCGGAAAACTGGATTGGTACAAGGGGCATATCAACAGCCATGGTATGACGCGCATGAAGGAATTTTCTGATGAAACGGGTGGTAAAGAGCTGACGGACCGTTTCAACCGTAAAGCCGTCAGCGTGCTCGAGGCGATGGATATGTTGAAGCTCATTATGGAGGATATGGGCGACACATTCATCAGTGCGTGTAAACAATATCTGAAGACCGATGATGATGCGGCGAAAGATTTCGCAAAGGTCGGCGACCTGAACAAGGTGGATTCCATCGCGCCGAAGGGGTATGTGCCGAATGATCGGAAGGATTACACCCCCTCGAACACGGGAGACCACCCCACGGCGCCGACGCCACCGCCGAGCCCCGACAATGGCAATCCGATCTGGGTTTCGGATGCCAGTGGCTGGGGTTTCGAACGATTCAAAGAATTCGGCCAATCGCTGCAGAACAGCGATTGGGTAGCGATGGAATCCGGTGTCCAGTACAAGTGGATCGCCGAGAAGCTCAGGGGTGATCTCGACGAACTGAACGGCTCGCTGAAAAAGGTCACCGCCGAAATGTGGACTGGCGACGGGGCGGACAAAGCCGGTAATGCGATAAAGCGCTTCACCGAAAATTCGCGTACCTTCGCCACCAGTCTGGATAATTTGGGTGCCGATCTGATTTATTGCGCAAAGTGGATTTATGCCATGTTCAATGACACGCCCCCGGCCAGCGTGCACAGTAATAATGGTACCGATTGTCAAAAGCGAAGTTGGGTCGACGGCTATCGTGAAACCTACAAGGCGGTCTATGAGCCGGGTATCGCTGGCGCCGTCAATGCTATGCCTGTGGTGACCGTGACTGGTTCCGTCACTCAGCCGGCGCCCCCGCCTCCACCGCCGGACAACAAGGGTGACGGCGATAAGAATAAGGGCAACGGCAACGACAAGAACAACGACAAGAACAACGACAAGAACAACGACAAGAACAACGACAAGAACAACGACAAGAACAACGACAAGAACAACAATGGTAATGGTAATGGTAATAACAACGGAAATATCAACAAGAACAGCCCGGATTACAAGGCCGGCTACCAGGACGGCTACAACCAAGGCCTGAAGGAGGGCGGCGGCAAGAACGGCGGTAACAACCAAGGCGGCAATCAAGGTGGCGGCGGCAATGGTCCCGGTGGTCAGGGTAATGGTCCCGGTGGTCAGGGTAATGGTCCCGGTGGTCAGGGTAATGGTCCCGGTGGTCAGGGTAATGGTCCGGGCGATGGTACCGGTAAGGGCGGCGGCAGCGGCATCGACAAGAACAGCCCGGAGTACAGGGGCGGTTACGAGGACGGCTACAAGAAGGGCCTCGGGGATGTCGGTGGCAAGAATGGTGACGGTGACTCGAACCCGTACACCAACGGCAACTCGAACGGACACGGCGGTAACCAGGGCGACGACGGCAAGAATAAGTCTGACCGGCCGAACAACCCTGTCCTCAAGAACCCTCCGCCTCCCGGATCGCCGAAGGCGCCGAAATCGCCGCAGGATCTGCTCAACGATCTGCTCCAGGGCAAGAACCCGCTGAAGGACCTGGACCCCGAGACACTGCAGAAGATCGGGGCCGATCTGCTCGGCGGCTTGAACCCGGAACTGCTGAAGCAGATGACCCCGGAGGCGCTGCAGAAGCTGGGCTCCGACCTGCTGCAGAGCATGGACCCGCAGGAGCTGCAGAAGTTCGGCAACGACCTGCTCGGGGGCCTCGGGCCCGAGGCACTGAAGAACCTGAACCCGGAGGCGCTGCGCAACCTGAGCCCGGAAACGCTGCAGAACCTGGGGCACACCCTGGGCGGCGGGGGCCAGGGCGGTGCGGAGCTGCTCAGGACGTTGACCGACGGGATCAAGGGGGTCGTGGAAGCCGTCACGAAGGCAGGCACGGAAGTGATCGCCGGTCTCGCGAATTCCGGCATGGTCGGGATTCCGGGCATCGCCGAACCGCAACATCTCGGTAGCTTGGCAGACGCGCTCCCCACCGAGCTGGCGTCCGCTCTCAGGGGTGGGGGCGGTGGCGCCGGACTTGCCGGCGGTGGCGACGGCGGTGTGCATTCGCAGGTCAACGCCGCGCATCCGGCCGATTCGTCGAAGTTGTTCCCGCGGGCGGCGATTCAGAACGGGAATGAGGTGATATCCGCCACGCCGACATCATCGCGAGGAGGGAGTCCCGCGGGCCCGATGGCGCCGCCGATGGGCGGTATGGGCGGCGGTATGGGCGGACAGAACGGCGGCCAGGGCCACAAACGCGCCAAGTTCCTCGACACCGTGAGCAATTTCGACGAGATCGTCGGGCCCGATGTGGATCGGGTGAGGCCGGTGATCGAGCCGTGACTCAGCAGTGGAAGTTCACCTGCCTCGAGTTTCTCGTACTGTGCGACCGCTATCGTGCCGGGTCGCTGCCGCAGCCGCTGTGGTTCGAAAGCACCGAGGACGTCATGGTGCACGAGATGGCGGCGCGCAGGCGCGTGGTGTGGGAGGACCTGCAGCGTCGCCTGGACGGCTCGTTCGACGGGGTGATCGAGGTGCTGCGCGCGCCCGAACTGTATATACGCGTCCGCGGCTGGGACGAGCAGAGCCGGGACGATATGGACAAGAGGCTCCACCTGCACGTCGCACGGTCGGGTGCGCTCGGATATGCGTTTGCACAGGTGCCGGGAAATCTCACCTACGACTCGCCGATGGTCGCCGTCACCGAATGTGATCCGAACACATTGGCCGCGACGGTAGTGAAGGCCCTTCCGGCGGTGGAAGCCGGGCAGATGCCCGACATTCCGATCGTCACCGACCCGGCCGAGCACGTCACGCCGGCCTGGAGAGACAGCCTCATCTGGGACAACGTCGACGACAGGCCGGTAGCTCAGACGCAGCGGTTCTTCCGGCAGCGTGCCGATCTCACCGGCTCGATCATGGTGGTGCAGGGCCGGTCGAAGTACGGCCCACGCGGGATTCACGAGACGAAGATGCTGTGGCGCGACATGCCAGGCGACGGCCGGTACGTGATGTCGTTGGATGAGGCGCCGGTTGCGGTCGGAACCAGCCGGCGACAGCTCGCCGCGCGGATCGACAGAGATATCGCCCAATTGCTGGAGCGTCTCGAAACCCATTGGGAATCAGGGCGTTCCGAGGACCGGTACTGACCCCGAACCACGACAGGAACTGACATGGCAGAACAACGCAGGGTCCGGGTGGATACCACGCGTTTGCGGCAGGCCGCGGGGAAGATGGACGAGGTCGGCCGGAAGACGGCGGAGATCATGTCCACGCTGCGGAATACGTTGCAGAGCAAGAGCTATCCGTGGGGCCACGACGATTACGGCGACAAGTTCGTCAAGGGTGACAAGGGTTACGGGAACTCCTCGAAGAACCTGCTCGACGGCGGCGACAACATGGCCGGTTCGGGAAAGAAGTTCGGCGACGGCATGTCCGGTGCCGCGGACAAGATGGACACAATGGATTCGGGGGCGTGATCCGATGACCGAATCGCAGCACAACACCCCTGCGGAGGGCAGTGGGCCGGACATCGCCTTCGCGATGGGCGCCGGACCGTCGCAGCCTACGCCGTCGGCTACCCCGCAGTTATCGGATATGACTGCGCCCGAGGAAGATTCGCCTTCCCTGCACGCAGATTCATCTTCCCGGGAAGCGGATGCGCCTGACTCGGAGGCAGCGCCACCCGCCCTGGAGTCCCCCGAACCTGCTACCGCAGATGCGCCGGATTCGGCTGCGCCGGAGGAAGATTCGGCCGAGGCCACGCCATCGATCGAGGACCGGGCGAACGAGCTGACACAGCAGGTCGCGCGTGAGCTGGCGGCGGCTGGTCCGGAGGGCTGGAGTCGTCTGGAGGCGGTGTTCGCGCTCACTGTCGCCGGCGGGGTACGCACCGTCCTCTATTACGACGCCGCCGATCAGGTCGCCCAGGTCGAGCCGTCGGCGGAGATCCTGGAACTGGTCGAGCGGCAGCGCGAGGTGTCGGCGGGGCTCGGCGACGGTCCTTGGTGGCGAATGATGATCGACGTCGATCGCGACGGCGACCTGGAGGTCGACTACGACTACGGCGACGATCCGTTCCCGGGCGAGCACATGTTGGCGCCGGAGGCGTATCTGGCCGATCTCGAGGCGTTTCCGCGGCAATGGTTGCCGGTGTGGCTGGCCGCCTATATCGGGCATGACAATCGGCAGTGGCGGTCGCCGCAGCAGGCCGCCGCGCAGGCCCGTGCTGACCGGGAGGCCGGTGTCATGGCGGTGCGGTCCATGGACGACTTCCCCGTGCTACCGGTGTTGTGGGCGCGCTGGGCGGTGATCGCGGCGGCGTTCGTGGCGGTGGGCTCGGAATGGGGTCCGCGAATTCTGCCCTCGCTCGGTCTGTTCGAGGGTGCGGCGCGTAGCGGGTCCACATTGTACGTGCTGCCGGGTGGCCGGGCGGTGCTGTCGGGTGGGATGTGGGACGCGCCGGCACTGGACGCGGCCTACAACGAGGGCGCACCGCTGCCGGACCTGTACGCGGGCGCTCCGGAGTGGATGGCCCATCAGGTGCTCAATCCTCGTGTGACACGCGGGCTGCTGTCGTTCTGCTACTGGTGGGAGGGCGGCAGTTGGCATCGCGGTGAGTCGCCTACTTCGGACCTCCTCGCCCCGGCAGTGCCCGGTATCTGGACCGCCGACACCGCGATCGACGTGGTGTGCGGTGTGCTCAGTGACGCACCGGACGACGAATTGCGCACTGCGGCAGCGGCTTTGGTTGCTGCCGCGGAGGCGGGCGTGGTTACTCGCGATACCATGGCCGCGCTGTTCACCGATCCCGGCGACGATATCGATGGCGCGTTGCATCAGCTGTCGATGGCAGGGTTGGTGACGACGGTCCCCGAGGACCTGCCGCAGGATCGGGCGATCGCGCTGGTCCGTGCGTACATCGACGGTCTTGGCCTCGACACCACCGACTATCCGCTCGACGAGCTGGTCGCCGAGCGTCTCAGCGTGGGCTGGATGGTGTTCGTTCCCACTCGGCCAGGGGAGATCGCCATCGGCCGCGCCATCTTCTACGTCGCCGACGACGGGGTGATCGAACAGTCGTCGTCCTCGGTCGCGCCGTCGATCTATACCGAAGAGTTCGAACAGCGATTCCGGCTGCGGCACAACCGCGCCGCAGCCGGTTTCGCGGTCTGATCCTGGATGGTGACTGATGGATATTGCCGACCTCGGATGCCGAACATTCTGTCATGCAGACGATTACGGCGCTATCGGACAACATGCGCGGGGGAGGGGGCCGCCGCAGTAGCTCCGTTTCGAACCCCGCATCGGAGATCATCGCGATCTCCGATCCAGATCATCTGTAACGAAAGGTTTTGAGAAATGGCAATGTTCGATGGAAACGCTGTGGGCGTCCAGACGGCTGGTATC
>NZ_BDBY01000042.1 GCF_001613225.1 Nocardia pseudovaccinii NBRC 100343 | reverse complement strand
TCAACCAGCGGCTTGATGCACTGTCGCAGGCCGTCACCTCGGGCAAGTCGACCCTCGTGAAGATGGACGACACCTCCTTCTGAACCAGTAATAGTCCCGTATTTCATTCGACCACAGAGGAATTGAGAACATGAGCGAGATTCTGTACGACCCCCGGGCGATGGACGAGCTGTTCGATCAGTTGCAGACCAACGGCAGCAAGATCAACGGCGAGATCGACGCGCTGCAGTCCGCTGCCAAAGCATTCCACGACAACCTGGGTGGTTCGGAGGCCCAGTTGGCCTTCGATCAGTCGAGCAGAGCAATGGACGAGGCGCTGCAGGACACCCGCCAGAAGCTGAACGCCCTGGCCGGAAAGGTCGAGAACGCTAAGCACGCCGCGCTCGACGCCGACCGCCGTGTCGGCGACGGCTTCGCCGGCCTCTGAGTCCGCGCGAGCGGTTCTGATGAGGGAATACCGACGGTCGGCCGGAAATGCCGGTCGGCCGTCGGTATTCGGTTCGAGTTCGATAGTTCGAATTGCCGTGTGGCAACCAGTGATCGGCCGATGAATGGGAAATGTAATCGTGAGCGGTAACCGTCAGGCGCAGCGCGCATTCGACGCTGGAGCGTTGTCTCTGGGTCTGCCTATCGATGGGCAGGAGTCGGTGCCGGATCCGGAGTACGCGAGGCTGGCGTTCCAGCGCGCGACCGAGTGGGATCCGACGATGTGTGATGCCTGGCTGGGCCGGGCGGCGGCGGGCGAGGTTACCGAGGAGGTGTTGTTCAACCTCCACAAGACCAGTGCGGGCACGCTGTATCGCGAGCAGCGCCGGGTCGGGCTGCCGCCGCGGGTGCTGGCGGGCCGGTTTCCGCTGGGGTTGTATGTCGACTATCCGCTGTCGAGTTACGCGGAGATCTGGCTGGCGTGGGCCGCGCATCTGATCGGTGCGAAGGAGTACGACGAGGCCGAGCGGGTGCTCGACGAACTCGAGGCCCACCGCAAGTCGCGGCTCGGCGACCCGGATCGTCCAGGGGACAAGGGTTTCGGGACGCAAGCGGGCGAGGAGGTGGACAGGCCTGTCGCGGCGTACGTGCGGGGGGTGCTGCACTACAACACGCAACGCTGGCCGGACGTGATGGCGGTGCTGGCGGGGTCGGCGGACTGGGATGATCCGTTTCTCGCGACCGGCGCGCATGTGATGGTGGGTTCGGCGTGTGCGCAGTTGGGGTTGTTCGGTGAGGCGATCCGGCGGATGGCGCGGGCCGAGGTGGGGCCGATTCCGGCGGCGCGTACTGCCGCGATGTTCTGCCGGGGGTTGTGCCTGCGGGAGACGGGCGGGGAGGACGAGGCGCAGGCGTTGTTCGAGAAGGTGTATTCGCAGGTGCCGGATTTCGCGGCCAACACCGCCGCGATGCGGGATCGGGGTTACCGGATCACGGTCACAAGCAGTGAGTCGATCGAGGCGCGTACCGATCGCTGGGATCCGGCGTCGGCGCCGTCGATGGCGTCGATGCAGCAAGCGGAGGCCGAGGGCCGGGCCAAGGAGGTGCTGGCCGAGGCGCGGGCGGAGCTGGAGCGTCAGATCGGTTTGGGTGCGGTGAAGAACCAGGTCGCCAAGCTGCAGTCGACCGCGCAGCTGGCGAAGATCCGCGCCGAGAAGGGCCTTTCCGCCGCTCCCCGCGGCCAGCATCTGGCGTTCACCGGCCCACCCGGTACCGGCAAGACGACCATCGCCCGGGTGGTCGCGAAAATCTATTGCGGCATAGGGATTTTGCGGACCGATAAGGTGGTGGAGGCCAAGCGCGGTGACTTCGTCGGCCAGCACCTGGGCTCCACCGCGATCAAGACCGAGAAGCTGATCGATACCGCGATGGACGGGGTGCTGTTCATCGACGAGGCCTATACGCTGATCCAGACCGGGCTCTCGGGTGGTGACGCGTTCGGTCGTGAGGCTGTCGATACGTTGCTGGCGCGGATGGAGAACGACCGCGACCGTCTGGTGGTGATCATCGCCGGGTACGACGGGGAGATCGATCGGTTGCTGCAGGCCAACGACGGCCTGTCGTCGCGATTCTCCAAGCGCATCCAATTCCCTTCGTACACACCGGAAGAACTCGGCCGCATCGGCACGCTGATCGCCGGCTCCCGGGATTCGGAGTTGTCGGAGGACGCGCAGAAAATCCTCGTGCGGGCGTGTGAGCAGCTGTACAGCCTGGAGAGCACCGACCAGAGTGGAGCACCACGGCGCGGGGTCGACCTGGCCGGTAACGGCCGCTTCGTCCGCAATGTGGTCGAAGCCGCCGAGGAGGAACGCGAATTCCGCCTCGCCAACGACGATTCCCTCGACCTGGCGGCCGCCGACGAATCCCTGCTGATGCGGATCGAGGCCGAGGACATGCACACAGCCCTCACCACCCTCGTGGCCTCACTCAATATCGGCATCACCGACCTCTGACGTGCCCGAACAACACGATGAGCCGTACCCGAGCGAAAGGTAGCGCTGAGTCGGACCCCGGCCGGCGGGCGCGGTCGCCTGGTGGCGCGAATGTTCTGTCGCGATGGCACGGTGGTTCACGCGCGTGGGCTGCCTGAATTCTTACGCTTCGACTGTAGTTCGATTGTCCCCGGCAGGAGCTGCTATGACGACCAGCGTACGAGGCGCCTACGAGATACTCGATGCCCCTTCGACGGGTTCAGGCATTCATGAATGGCGCGTCGGCTCATTCGGGGCCGCGGCACGCGAATATGTGCAATACCGACCGACCTATCCGGCGGCGGCAATTTGCTGGGGGATGACCGGATCGCCGGGAGCACCACAGGGATGCGACCCCGGCTCGGATCCCGTCGCCATGTCGGCGCCGCAGGTCGTGGATCTGGGCGTCGGCACCGGAAAACTGACCGGCGGACTACTGCTGTTCGGTGCCCAGGTCGTCGCGGTAGAACCCGATGAACGGATGCGAGCGGAAGCAGCGCGCCTGTTCCCGCCCGTCCGAACTCTGGACGGGCGAGCCGAACGGATGCCGCTGCCGCACGGCAGCGCCGACGCGGTATTCATCGGGCAAGCGCTGCACTGCTTCGACTTCGACAAGTCACTGCGGGAGATACACCGCGTCCTTCACCAGTCCGGCATCGTTCCGGCTCCTGGTCGATGGGGCGTAGTGGCGGGAATATCGTTCGATCGGCGGTGGTGCCGACCGGATTCATCGGTCTCCCACCGTGAGTCGGCAGGCCGGGGCGTGACGAGCGCAGCCGAAGGTCGATCCGGCCGGGTGATCCAGCGGATTGCTCCACCGTTTGAATCACCCGGCCGATTCACCGTGCCGGACGGGACCGGTGTCGTATGGACCGACCTATCGGGTATTCGCCGGTGTCCCCGAGTTCGGTGTGCCTGGATTGGGTGTGCCCGGGTTCGGTGTGCCGGGGTTCGGTGACCCCCCGGGAATGCTCGGTTCCAGACCGCCCGGCGGGACGCCCATGTCGGGTGCGCCTGCCGGAGGGTCGCCCGGGATGGAGGGCGCCGAATCGGCGGTGGCCGATACGGGAACCGTCAGCACGGCCGCCCCGGCGATACCCACCGCGACGATGCCGCGGCGAACGTCGAACAAAGTCATGGAAACTCCCTCTCGCACATAACGATTGCTTGTCCTCGGTTGCGCTGGCCACGACCGATCATGGCCATGTCGAAGCATAGGAAGGTGGGCACAGCCCGCGCATGAACCACAGCGCCATCCGTATGGAAACTCGGCGACAGAGGCCCGCTTGGCCTGGTTCCGGCCCACTTTTTGTGATTGGGACGTCGGAACGTCCACCGCTCGACATGATTCGCTTGTCGTGTTCGAGCCCGGTGACGAACGAGTGCAGCGCTGGGAGATTGTCGGCTCGAACTTTCGCCATCCACTCGGGGTAGACGATCACCGCGCGGATCTTCGGTGCTGCCGGATTCGTTGGGGGTCACCGGCCATCACGCGCCGGGCCTCGACTGCGGCCATGAACACCTATCTCGCTACGGGGTCCAGCGGCGTCCATGGCTGGTCGGGCTCTGTCGTAGTGTAGGAAGGATCGGCACGATATGCGCTTTGAACCACAGCGCCCCGCAGACAGGACATCCGCGCCACGGTGTGGTTAGGATTCGCCATCAAACCTGTGATGTTAGGTAGTAGCTGAACGTGACAACCTCTGACTTGGGTCAGCCCACAACCGGGAGCCGCGACACAGGTTCGAGCGCGTCGCGAGAGATTTTCGTGGACTTCACGGTCTCGGATGGGGCAACGCGTGGATTCGACGCGTACCGCCGCGAGTGGGCGGCGCGGTTCGGCGCTGACCAACCGATGCCTACCTTCAGCCCGGACACGGTCGGAGACTTCCGGGTGAGGACCCATGCTGCCCGGATGCGTGACTTGACAATGATCGACATGCACAGCGTATTGCCCCTCCGGACGGGACGCCCGGCCGACGGCGTCGACGGGGCGATCCAGTTGTATGTGGTGTCGCGCGGTGCCTGGACATGGGGTGACCGGTCCGGTCTCAGCGAGCACTCCGTGTCGGCCGGGCAGTTCCTGCTCCAGCAGCTCAGGCAACCAAAGCATTTCGACACGCAGCCACACACGACGGCGAAGATCATTCTCGGCATGCCGCAGTCCGTCATCGAACCGCTGCTCCGGAACCGGATCATCACCGGACCGGCGGACTCTGCCGAGATGCGGTTGCTGGTGGCCCACGCGAACATGGTCCGCGAAACGATGGCCGACCTCAGCGAGGCAGGTGAACGCGCCGCGCAAAGCGCCCTGGTCGAGCTCGTCAAGGCGGTGGTCCTGGGCCGGTTCGACGACGTGGAACCCCAGTTGGCTGCCGCGCTCACCCAGGCGGCGAAGGAGCTGGCGGACCGCCGACTCGCTGATCCCGACCTTTCTTCGGCGATGCTGGCGCGTGAGCTCAATGTCTCCCTCCGTACCCTGCAACGGGCGTTCGCCTCGGTGGGGGAGTCGCCTACCGCCTACATCCGGCATCGGCGGCTGGAAGAGGCCAGGCTCGCTCTCACCACGTCACCCAAGCGGCTGAGCATCGGCGAAATCGCAGCCTATTGGCATTTCTCGGACAGCAGCCACCTCATCCGGTCCTTCAAGAAGACTTACGGCCTGACGCCCGCCGAATACGCTCGCTCGGCACCCTGATCCTCGACGGCCGGGAAGCGCCGATGCGCTGGGTGACTGCGAGTGTGCCGACTGAGGTTGGCCTCGCGATGTCGCTCTCCGTCGTCCCCGAGTGGCTCGCCCTCGGGCGGGCCGGCGTGTGGCGTGGATGTCCCACTTGGATGACGCCCTGGTTCACGCGTACGTCGTGCCGAACTTCCTAGACTTTGATCCGGTTGCCCGATCAGACGGTCCCGACCACCCCCGGGTCCGTCTGATCCGGCGCCGGTCACCATCGACGGGCGCACCGTGGTGGTCTGTGGCCGAACGAAACACCATGGGGTGTCTCGGGATTGGATGAGGGTCATGAATCGAGTGCAAGTAGTGCCGGATGCGCTGCGCCGATACGGCGACACGTCGGCCCTCATGGCTGCCGATATCGCCGCGGCGGGATCGGTCGATCAGACCGCGACCATGGCGGCCGCCGTGCCGGTGTTCGGCCTTATCGGTCAGGAGTTCCTGCTGGCCTACGCGTTCGCGCAGGCCAACCACCTGACATCGGTGGCACAGCTGGCTGCGGTGCACGCGGGTACGGCATTGACCTCGCACCAGGCGGCCGCCACTTACGAGACCTGCGATGCGGCGTCCGGCGTGGACATCGGATCGGTCGGCACGCAGCGATGAGCCTGCCGGGCGCGAGTCCGCCGCCGGAGGCGGGATTGCCGGATCCCGCCGTGCTGGAGTTGTTGCGCGGCAGTGCGCTGGCGCCCATGCTGGACCACCCGGTGGACCACATCCTGCGGAGCCTGGGGTTGCCCGGCCTGCCCGATCTACAGGGAATCCCGCCATTGCCGGGCCTGCCGCCGCTGCCGGTGATCGACCTCAGTGCGCTGATGCGTCCGCTGACGGACCTCGTCTCGGCCTTCGGCGCCGGTCGGTTTGCGCCGCCGCCTGAGGCCGAACCGGCTCCGGCGCCCGTGCCGGAAGGCACTGTGCCGCAGGGGAATCCCGAAGCACGACCGGTGCCCGGCGGCCGTCCTGCCCCGGCCGGTCAGCCCGCGGCGGCTCCACCCCCGCCGGGGATGGACCCGGTCCAGATGCTGTCGAACCTGTCCGGCGTGCTGCAGTCGGCGATGCCGCTGGCTAGCTCGGCGCTATCGCTGCTGATGTCCCAGTCGCAGGGCCAGGGCGCCGAGGAGGTCGCCCGGAAGGCAGCGGCTGCGAGCGCTGACTCGGCGGCCCTCGAAGTCCAGAATGCGGGTGAGCAGCAGTCGCTGCTGGGTGCCGCCGCCAGTGTGGCCGTCGGCTCTGCGCAGCTGGCCGGTGTGGTGGCAAAGCAGTCCGCTGTGATGGCCATGGCGCCGCTGTTCATCGTCAGCGGTGTTGGCCAGGTGTTCTTGGTGCAGCAGACGATCGAGTCGATCACCGAGGCCCTGGGTATTACGGCGAAGACCAAGGGCGAGCTGGGGGTGCACAGCGTCGACATGGCGAAGACCGGCGTCAAGATCCCGGTCACCGGCGCCCCCGACGGCGTCAAGTCCTCGCAGGACGTGTCGCGGATGTTGAGCATGCTGACGTCGCTGATGAGTATGGGACCGCAGGCGATAGGCCAACTGGCGAAGTCGAATTCGTCGACGTCGGCGGCGGTCTCCGTCGCAGAGCCGGATGCTGTGGCGGCTGGCGGAGCCGGTGGCGCCGTCGCCGTCCGCGGTGCTGGTGGCCGCGGGGTCGGCGGCGGTGCTGTCGGGACTGCCGGCGGCGGGGTGGCTGCGGGTCGGCCCGGCCAGCCGCTGACTCCTTGGCAGGGCACCCGCGCCGCCGGTGGTGGCAGTGCGGCGGCGGCCCCAGCCGGATCGGAGATGTCGAGTGGTGCGAGCCAGATGTCGACCACCGGCCCCGGCGGCAGTAGCCCGTACATGCCGTTGGGCGGCGCCGGAGCGGCGCGCGGCGGAGCGGCGTCCGGAGACGAGGCGGTGCGGGCCGACCTCGTGACCGGTGAGCACGGCGACGAGGTCGTCGGAAGGATCGACAGGGTCTCGCTGCCGGTGGTAGGCGCGACCGACGTTACGGCGGCCCCAGGACCGGACAAGGAGTTCACCCTCTGACGTGGGTGCCGATTACAACGAAGGAGGACGCACTATGAGCGAGGGCGTGCAGTTCGACAGTGCCGCGACCGGAAGGGCGGCCACAGGATTGGACGCGCTGGCCGATCGGCTGGCCGCCGACCTGTCGGCCGCCGAACCCGCGCTGACCGTCGAACCGGCCGGCGCCGACGAGGTGTCGGTCCGCGCGGCACAGACCGGGAACGACGTCGCGACGTCCTATCTGGCCGGCGCGCAGGCCAGCGTGCACGAGATGCGCAAGCTGGCGGCGACGCTGCGGCTGAATGCGAACCAGATCGGCCGTATGGAGGCCCAGAACGCCGCCGATCTGGGCTCGGTCGACGGTTCTGCCTGAAAGGTATTGCGCAGCAGATGATCGAGGTGCCACCGTCGGGGTTCACGGGTGTGGTGTGGGAAGCCCGCGAGCCGCAGAAGCTCGCGCAGGACCTCACCAGGGGGCCGGGCTCTGTGCCGATGGCCGAGGCCGCGGTCGCATGGGCGCGGCTGGCTACCGGATTCGGCGCCGCGGTCGTCGAATACGAGCAGATCCTCGCCGCGCTGCGCGGCGCCTGGCAATCCGGTCGCAGTGACGCTGTTATCCAACGAGTTTCGACGCTGCGGGACTGGCTGGCGGAGGCCGCGGGCGCGGCGGCGCAGAATGCCGCGCGGATGCAGGCGCAGGTGGTCGCCTACGAGGTAGCGCGACTGGCGATGCCGAACACCGCCGACCTCGAATCCATTCAGCAGGTGCAGCGGATGCTGGAATCGATCGGCGGCATGCTCGGAGCGCCCTTGAAAGCCGGTGCCGCGCAGACGGATACGGACGCCGATCTCGCGAAGGCGGTGGCCTCGCGAGTGATGCGCAGCTACGAGTCGGCCACCGAACCGCTGGCCACGTCGTGGCAGCAGGCGCAGCCGCCGCGGATAGCCCCGGACGAGGCGTTGATGGCCGAGCAGTCGGCCCGGCAGTCGGCGACGGTGGATACCTCGCCCGGTGCCCTGCTGATGGGCGCGATATCGATGCCCGGAGCCGTCCCTCGGGTGCGGACTTCCTATCGGGCCCCGGTGTATTCGCAGCGTGGGACGACTACGGAGGTCACGGCGCGGCCGGTGCCCGTACACGGCGCGGCCTCGAACTCGAGCACGGTCCCGTTCAGCCCGGCCGCATCGGGCGGCAGCGTGGCGTCGCGGGACGTGTCACGGTTCCCGCGTGCCAGCCTGGCCGGTGACGCGGGCGACCACCTCGACGGGAAGATCCACGCCGCCCCCTCGGTGCTCGGCGCGGCAGAGACCGCCGGTCGTCCGGAGCAGTCGCGCGAGCACCACGATGGCGGTGGCGGATTCGACGGCGCCACAACGGTTTCCTCGCGTATCGTCTGAATTACCATGTAGGCAAGGTGTTTTGCTGCCTCGGAGGGAAACCTTGTCCACCGGCGACGTGCCGTTGTGTCAGTTCGCCTGGCAGACGAGCATCCACTCGGTGTGGTGATGCTCCGCGGCACTTTTCGTCGAGATGTACCCACCGGTGGCACGGACTACTTCGCCGCCGATCGCGACGCTGCCGAGAAGGCGTTGGCAGGCGCTTCCGGTCGTCCGGCTGACCGCCCGCGCCAATCGGGAGTTCATGCGCCACGTCACGGGTTTCCTTGTCGGGCAGAGTGTTCGCCGATGGCATTCGGTGCCCGGAAACCACTGTTCCGAGGACGCATCACCGTGCCCGGTCGAGGCGAGGTCCCATCCCCGCGCCGCGGGAACCGCCACACGACTACCTGACACCCCCAAGACGGGTTGAACGGCTTCCCGCATCGAGATGCCGAGTTGCGGACGCTTCCGGATAGCCGGGGCCCTGACTCGGAAGTCGCCGACCTTGTCCAGGCTGAAGGTGGGCAGTGGCGATTCGACGCCGAACTGTGCGTGTCACCCGCGCCGGTACGCGTCGAATCCACTAGCTGGGGCGCTCGGGGCGTTGCGCACCGGCAACTCGTCTTGGCGCGAATATTCTCCCCATGTGGCGCTGTGGTTCACGTGCGTGCCGTGCTGATCTTTCTACACTCCGACAGTAGCCCGACCGGTATCGGACTCCGCCGGAATGAGAAGAAGGGCTGTGAACCAACAGGATTCGCACAAGGGAGGTAGGTTTCGTGGCCACCGTTGAGGTCCGGTATGTAATTGCCGGTGATCCGCGGCAAATGTACGGGTTCCGGGCATCTCAGCTGTCGTCGATCAGGACCTCCGACGTCGAATTGCTGAGCGGTCGTCGGCTCGGTCGCCGAGAACGGCGGAGGGCCAGGGCCTGACGTCGTCGTAGCAGGTTCGGTCCTGGGATCTACGGGACACCTCTGGGCTGGCCCGGTGACGGAGTCGGCGATTTCGTGACCCGAATCGTCCATGTCGCCGCCGAAGTGGGTTTCGGTGACGGCACAGTCGGCATTGACAGTGATGCGCACCTGGCTTCTGTCGTGCGGTGGCGGTGAGTTCGACGCGCTGCCGCTGTGTCTCGGCGATCGATCGAATGTGCTGATCGACCGTACCGAGCAAATCGGCGAGTTCGGCCTTGGTCCGGTCGTCGGTCACGTCGAGTTCTTCTGCGGTAGTTCGGATCTGGAGCGCTGAATTATGGTTACCGAAGGTTTCGTCCGTCGCCCCCGTGTCGCGCCGCCGCGGGCGCCCGGCGGCGAGGTGATGCTGGCGGCCCCGCCTGAGGTGCCGCGCAATGTGCCGGCGCCACTGTTGACGAAGTTGATGCCGGTCGTCATGGTGATCGCGGTCGTCGGCATGATGGCCATGATGGCGATGATGGGCCGCAGCCTGTTGCAGAACCCGTTCATGCTGATGTTCCCGATGATGATGCTCATGTCGATGGTCGGCATGATGGCCGGCTTCCGCGGCGGTACGGGTAAGCGGGCGGTCGAACTCAACGAGGAGCGCAAGGACTACTACCGCTATCTGGACCAGATCCGCAAGGACGTCCGCCGCACCGGTAGCCAGCAGCTGAGCGCGCTGCTCTGGAGCCATCCCGAGCCCGCCGACCTGGCCTCGCTGATCGGTAGTCGCCGGATGTGGGAGCGCCGGCCCAACGACCCCGACTTCGGGCATGTGCGGGTGGGTGTCGGCAGCCATCGGCTGGCGACGAAGCTGGCGCGCCCGGAGACCGGTCCGCTGGAGGATCTGGATCCGGTGTCGACGGTGGCGTTGCGGCGCTTCGCCCGCACGCACGCGGTCGTGCACCAGCTGCCGACGGCGGTGTCGATGCGGGCTTTCCCGGCCATCAATATCGGCGGCTCCAGCGAGGATTCGCGGATGCTGGCGCGCGCCATGGTGATGGAGATGGTCACCTTCCACGGCCCCGACCACCTGGGCGTCGCGATCGTCTGCGCGGATCCGGACGCGCCGCAGTGGGCGTGGGCGAAATGGATTCCGCATCTGCAGCATCCGACTGAGCGCGACGGGA
>NZ_BDBY01000041.1 GCF_001613225.1 Nocardia pseudovaccinii NBRC 100343 | reverse complement strand
AGCGAGCGGCTGGTCAGCGAGTCCGGGCTGGATTCGGTGACAGTGCTGGACCTCACCGCGCCGGAGACGGGTCTGGCCGCTCGCCGCGGCCTGCAGTTGGTCGCTGCCGATGGCGGGGTCTCCGCGAAAAGTGCTGCGGGCGTGGAGAAGTTCGCCACTCTCGATCAGGTCAGTGTCGCCGAGGCCGAGGCATTCGGGCGAGCGCTGGCCCGGTTCCGGCTGGCTACGGCCGCGCAGATGGTGAGCCTCGGCGATGGGGCTTCGACAGATCCGGGGCTGATGGCGCTGTTGAACATTCCCGATGCGGCGCAGATCGATCCGATCAAGGTCTGGCGGCCGCGCACCGCGCGGGAGCGGCTGCGCGTCCCGATCGGCATCACACCGGACGGCACGCCGGTGGAGATCGATATCAAGGAGTCGGCCGAGAACGGCATGGGCCCGCATGGTCTGTGCATCGGCGCCACCGGTTCGGGTAAGTCGGAATTCCTTCGCACCCTGGTGCTTTCGCTGGTGACATTGCACTCGCCCGATGCGCTGAACCTGGTGCTGGTCGATTTCAAGGGTGGTGCGACCTTTCTCGGCTTGGACACGCTGCCGCATGTGTCCGCGGTGATCACCAATCTGGAGGAGGAGCTCTCGCTGGTCGACCGCATGAAGGACGCGCTCGCGGGTGAGATGAATCGCCGTCAGGAGCTGCTGCGTTCGGCGGGTAACTACGCCAATGTCACCGATTACGAGAAGGCTCGTGCCGCGGGCGTGCCGCTGGATCCACTGCCCGCGTTGTTCATCGTGGTCGACGAGTTCTCCGAGTTGTTGTCGCAGAAGCCGGATTTCGCGGAGCTGTTCGTGATGATCGGCCGCCTGGGCCGGTCGCTGCACGTGCACCTGCTGCTGGCTTCGCAGCGCCTGGAGGAGAACAAGCTGCGCGGTCTCGAGTCGCACCTGTCCTACCGGATCGGCCTGCGCACCTTCTCGGCCAACGAATCGCGTGCGGTGCTCGGTATCACCGATGCCTACCACCTGCCGAGCGTGCCCGGCTCGGGCTACCTGAAGAATGACGCGTCGGATCCGTTGCGGTTCAACGCAAGCTACGTGTCGGGGCCCTACGAGTCGCCGGTCGCCAGCATCGTGACGGAGAACGGTGGTCCGGCGGCGCGGCAGCGCCCGGTTCTGTTCACCGCCGCGCCGGTTGAGCTATCCGAGTCCGAGGAGGTCGCGGCGGCCGAAGATCCGCTGGAACTGCCTCCGCCGCCGTCGAATCCGCTGCCGCAACCGCCGCCCTCGGCCGCCGGTGCGGTGCCGGGCGCCGAGGACCGCGTGCCGGCCACCCTGCTGGACGTGGTCGTACGCCGCCTCAGCGAGCACGGCAGGCCCGCACACGAGGTGTGGCTGCCGCCGCTGGACGAGTCGCCGAGCGTGGATATGCTACTGCCGGAGGCAGATTGGCGCTCACAGGTGAACAGGCACGGCCAGCTGTGGATGCCCATAGGCGTCATCGACAAGCCGTACCAGCAGCGCCGGGACGTGCTCACTATCAATCTCGCCGGCGCGCAGGGCAACGTCGCCGTCGTCGGCGGTCCGCAATCGGGCAAGTCTACGACGCTGCGCACCATCATCGTGGCGGCGGCCGCAACCCACACGCCGGAACAGGTGCAGTTCTACTGCTTGGATTTCGGTGGCGGCAGCATGGCGGGCCTGGCGGGAGTGCCACACGTCGGCTCGGTCGCCGGACGCCTCGACGTCGATCGGGTGCGGCGCACCATCGCCGAGCTGACCACGCTGTTGCGGCAGCGCGAGGAACGCTTCGCGGCCCTCGGTATCGAGTCGATGGCCGAGTTTCGGCGCCGCAAGTTCGCTTCGTCCCCGGCACCTGGCGACGATCCTCTGGCCGAGGACCTTTTCGGCGACGTGTTTCTGGTGATCGACGGCTGGGCGGTCGTCCGCGAGGAGTTCGAAACCCTCGAGACGCAGATCAATGCCATTGCGGCACAGGGGCTCTCGTATGGCGTGCACCTGGTGATCGCCGCGTCGCGGTGGGCCGAGATCCGTCCCGCGGTCAAGGATCAGATCGGCACCAAGCTGGAACTGCGCCTGGGCGACCCCTCCGATTCGGAGATGGGCCGTCGCACCGCGCACCAAGTGCCGCAGGGTAGGCCGGGTCGCGGCATCACCCCGCAGGAGTTGCACATGCTGATCGCGCTGCCGCGACTGGACTCCGGCACGGATCCGAATACTCTCGCCGGCGGGGTGGCCGCATCCCGGCAGGGGCTCGAACAGTTGTATCCCGATCGTCGCGCACCCGAGGTGCGGATGCTGCCGTTGCGGATCAGCCGTACGGAGGTCCTCGCCGCCGCTCGGTCCACGAACATCGAGCTCGGGCCCACCAAGATCGTGATCGGGCTCGGGGAATCCGAATTGCAGCCGCTGGTACTGGATTTCGCGACCGATCCGCACTTCATGGCTTTCGCCGATGTGGAATGCGGAAAGACCACGCTGCTGCGCAACATCGTCATGGGCATTGTCGAGCAGTCGACCTCGGATGAGGCCCGGGTCGTGCTGATCGACTATCGCCGCACCATGCTGGGCATGATCGAGGGCGAGTATCTCGCCGGGTACTCGAGCTCGTCGCAGACCTGCGGGCCGATGGTCCAGCAGGTGGCCGCCTATCTGGGCGAACGTATCCCGGACTCCGACATCACACCGCAGCAACTACGCGAGCGCAGTTGGTGGACCGGGCCGGAACTCTACATCGTCGTCGACGACTATGACATGGTTGCAACCAGCGGCACGGGCAATCCATTGACTCCGCTGATCGAATTCCTGCCGCAGGCACGCGATGTCGGCCTGCACATGATCGTGACTCGGCGCACCGGCGGCGTGTCCCGCGCGCTGTACGACCCGATCCTGGGCGGCTTGAAGAACCTGTCGGTGGACGCGCTGATCATGAGTGGTCCGCGGGACGAGGGCAAGCTGTTCGGCGATGTCCGGCCGAGCAAACTCCCCCCTGGCCGCGGCGTGCTGGTCTCCCGCAGCCGTGGCCAGGAGATGGTGCACGTGGCCCATCTGCCGCCGCTATGAACCGGGCACGCGTGGGTTGCTCGGTGCGCTGGATCCGGGGCCTGCCCCGGTCCGCGCGGGCGCGCCGACCGGTCAGCACAATCGCCGATCACACGACATTTCCGCCGACACTGATCGACACCGGGGGTCGTGCAGTTACGTTAGGCGCGTACTCGGCACTCTGATCACCACCAGGAGCGCGGGCGCACGCGATTGGCCAGGTCGACCAGGGCGTACCGGTGTACTCGGCGGGGCGAGATTCGGGCGATGCTCCGCAAGGTCGACTCGAGTGCTGCGCTCAACCCCTCCTCGGTGACCCGGAATCCCAGGATCGTGGCGTCCGGTGGCTCGGGTCGGCCACCGGCGCGCAGCCACGCCATCGCTGCGCCGAATAGAACAGCCTGGATCTGTAGCCGGCGTGGGTCATCACCGAGCGTCTGCAGCCAGACCGCTGCCTCGGACAGGTCCGCCTGGTCCAACTCGCCGGGCGAGCTGGTGACCAGCAGGCAGGCAGTCAGTCGTGCGGCGTTGTAATGCCGCGAACCGTCCGGCACCTGTTGCAGCGTCATGACGGCGGCCGCGCGGTTACCGTCGGCGAACTGTCGCCGAGCCAATCCGAAGGCCGCGCTTGCCATACCGCGATCGACGCGCCATACCGCGCGGTAATGCTCGGTCGCCTTGCGGCTCCATTGGGTGGTGTCGTCGATCTCGTCGCTCGCTTGGAGTATCAGTTCGGCCGTCGCGGCCAATGCCAGTTGTGGCGCCACCTCGCCCGGCACTCTGTCGAGCACCAGGTCGAAATGCGTGTATGCGCCCTCGAATTCGCGGTCGCTGAGATCGGCGAGGCCGGTGTACCAGTCGATGCGCCAGTCCAGGTGATGCTCGGCTCGCAGGCGTCCCAGTTCGGCGCGGGCACGATCGGCCGCGCCCAGATCGAGATCTGCGCGGATCGCCGTCAAAGCCCCTTCCAGCTCGAAGGATTCCGGTTCCGGAACGACTCCCGCGGCCATGTTGTCCCGGTGCAGCCGCAGAGTTTCCAACGCCTGGGCCGGATTACCGTGCAGCAGCGGCGATACCAGTTCTGCGCTGGGGTCCAGACTATCGACCAGCGGAATCGGTAGCGCAGCAATCACACTCGTCGCATCGAGAGTGGGTGGACGATGTCGGCCGTCGATGAGCCCGTCGGTCTGCCGCAGCAGCGTGGTAACCCCGAAATAGCCTCGTGGCGCGCCGAATACGGTGGAAGCCATCGGATATCCGCGGTCATGGTCCTCGGCGAGGACGGCCCGTAGCACGCCGTCGAGCTGTCGATGCAGCACAAGGATCGACGGAAACCGCTGTGCGGGATCGGGATCGGTTGCCCGGCGCAGGAACCGTTCGAATGTGGGATAGCGGCGCAGCACCAGGTTCTGCCCCGACGGTAGCCCCGGCAGCTTGCGTCCCTCCCCGTCGGTGGGCATGTCCAGGGTGAGCGCGGCCAGGGTCCGGCCCACGGTATAGATGTCGGACGCAATGGTCGGACCGGTCTCGGCGTACTCGGGTGCCTGATATCCGCGTGTGCCGTACAGGCTTCCGCCGGATTGCAAGGCCGCCACCGCACCGAGGTCGATGAGCTTGACCTCGTCGGTGGTCACCATGATGTTGTCCGGCTTCAGATCGTTGTAGGCCAGGCCGTACGAGTGCAGATAGTCCAGTGCCGGCAGTACCTCCGTCACGTAGGCGATCGCTTCGGCGACCGGAAGGCGCTGCGGCGCACGCTGGTCGAGCATCGTTTTCAGGGAGCGGCCGCCGACGTACTCCATCACGATGTAGCCGCTCGCGATGTTGTCAACGGTGCGGTGGGTGACGAAATTGAAGATCTTCACGATCGCCGGATACGCCGTGTCCGAGAGGAATTGGCGTTCGGCGAGCGCGACCACGCTGGCTTCGAAATCCAGGGGATTCTGCAGGCCTTTGAGCACCACCCAGCGGCGGCTGACCTTGTAATCGTGGGCGAGGTAGATCCAGCCCAGGCTGCCGTAGGCGAGGCACCCCTGTACCTCGTACTGGTCGGCTACCACCTCGCCCGGGCCGAGCAGGGGGCGAAAGTTGAACGACGCCCCGCAGTACCCGCAGGTGCCGACCGGACGGGCCGGGCCCGTGGAGTCGGAGCGACCGACCGGCTTCGAGCACTTCCAGCAGAATCGCTTGTTCTCCGGCACCTCGGGATCAGGCAGTACGGCCGCGGCAGGGTCGGTCGGCGTCGACTCCGGAAGCGCGACCAGACCCGCACCGAGCAGTCGTACGCTGGGCCGGGAACGAACCCACGCACGGCCCGAACCCGGTTCGGAATGTGTTGCGGCGGAGTCCATATCGCCTTCGCCCGCGTGATCCCGCGGCAATCGGCTCGTTTCGGTCGCCTCGCCTGCGCGGGTAGACCCCGTAGGCGTCAGAACGGTGTCCAGCGCAGGCTGGAGCGTCCCCGCCGACGTCCCGTCATGGCCGGATGCGGTGACATCTTCCGGCATTCGATCTCTCCCTCGCGCCGCGGCCATCCGGCCGGGCCACTGTCGTAGTCTAGGGAGACTGGTGCCACAGGCGCTTGAACGACTGCGCCATCCGGATAGAAGGTCTGTGACACGACCTGGCACTTTCGCGTCGAACCGCCCGGCAGCTGGGATCGCCAGCTGCCGAGCGGTGCAACCCGGTCTCGGGGGCGTCACTTGTTGGTGTCGAGACCGGCTTGCGTCAACGGGTTCCTGTGTTGTCGTCGTCGGAACCCGCCTGTCCGTGTTCGCCCAGCGCCATCGGGCGTTCGGCGAGTACGGGGAACTGGCCGGTGTATCCCTGGCGGGCGGCCGCGATTTGTGTGACCCGGCGTCGGGCGAGGTACCAACCGCCGACCATCAGCGGCAGCACGACCACGACCATGGCGATGACGGCACCGCGCTGAATCGGGTCACGGCCGAACCCCATCAAGCCGACCACCGATGCCAGGAAAAGCAGAGCAGCGATGTTGGTGTAGGGGGCGCCGATCAACCGGAAAGCAGGCCGTTCCATGCGACCTTCCCTGGACCATTGCCACAGTTTCAGCTGGCAGATCAGGATCGCCGCCCACGCCGCGATGGTGCCCAGCGCCGACATGTTCAACACGATCTCGAACGCCTTCTGCGGGACTACCGCATTGAGACCGACACCGGCCAGTGCGATCACGCCGGTCGCCAGGATGCCCACATAGGGAACACCACCCTTGGTCATCCGCGTGGCTACGCCGGGTGCGCTGCCGTTCATCGCCATCGACCGCACGATGCGTCCGGTCGAATACAGTCCGGCGTTCAGGCTCGAGAACGCGGCCGTGAGCACGATCAGGTTCATCACCGAACCCGCACCACCGATGCCGAGCTTGTCGAAGAACGTAACGAACGGACTGGTCCCCGCCTTGAACGCGGTGTACGGCAACAGCAGCGACAGCAGCACCAACGACCCGACATAGAACAGCGCGATCCGCGCGATCACCGAATTGATCGCCCGCGGCATGATCTTCTCCGGATTCTCCGCCTCACCGGCCGCCGTTCCGACCAGTTCCACTGCGGCATAAGCGAACACGACCCCCGTGGTGGACAAGACCAGCGGCAGCAAGCCGTGTGGGAAAAGACCGCCCTGCGTGCTGATCACACTGAATCCGGTGTCGACACCGTCGATCTGGAACCGGCCGGCGAGGAACACCAGCCCGATGACGAGGAAACCCACCAGCGCCACCACTTTGATCAGCGCCGCCCAGAACTCCATTTCACCGAACCAGCGCACCGACACCATGTTGATCGCGACCACGATCACCAGGGCGACCAACGCGATCGTCCATTGCGGAATCACCTTCGTCGCACCCCAGTAGTGCACATACGTGGCGATCGCGGTGATGTCGACGATGCCGGTCATACACCAGTGGAAGAAATACATCCAACCCACGCCGAACGCCAGCTTCTCTCCGTAGAACTCCCGCGCATATGACACGAACGAGCCCGAGGAGGGACGATGCAGCACCAACTCGCCGAGGGCCCGCAGGATGAAGAACACGAAGATGCCGCAGACGGCATACGCGATGAACAGCCCGGCACCCGCCTCCTTCAAACGGCCACCCGCGCCAAGGAACAGCCCTGTGCCGATCGCACCGCCGATCGCGATCATCTGCAGCTGGCGGGGGCGGAGCGCTTTGTGATAGCCGGCGTCCTCGTCGGCTAGTCCGTGTTCTGCGGCTCCCGAGCCCGCCGGGGGTCGAACGGTGGTCATGGAGGTTCCTCCTGTGACTTGGACCATGTCATTGATTGATGTAATATAACGGCAATTGATGTCACATACAAGAAGGAGGTACTGCCCGCCGAGTGCTCGGTGTGGTTGTCTTGGAGGTATGGCGGCAGAGGCGGAGTTCACGATCAGTTCGCTGGCGGACGAGTCCGGTGTGACGGTGCGAACGCTGCGTGACTACAGCGTTCGTGGCCTGCTGCCACCTCCGGAGATGAGGGGCCGCACCGGGTTCTACGGTGAAGAACATCTCAACCGGGTGCGGATCATCGGCCGGCTGCTCGAGCGCGGGATCACGCTCAACGGTGTCCGTAGCCTGCTCGAGGCCTGGGATCGAGGCGACGATCTGGCCGACGTCCTCGGCGTCGCCGCGCCCGCACCGTCGGCGTCATCGCAGCCGACCGACCCGATATCCGAGAAGTTCATTGCCGCAACCGATCTCGCGCGGCGTTTGCACGATGCTCCCGACGGCCTGCGCCGAGTGGTCACCGCAGGGATTTACGAACCGACTGACGCCACGACCTATCGAGTCGCCAACAGCGAATTGGCAGAGCTGCTCGAGGAACTCGTCGCCGACGGCATACCGGCAGCCGAAGCACTCGACGAGGTCGAGCAACTGCGCGCCGACTGCGATCACATCGCCCGGAAGTTCGTCGATCTGTTCGAACAAACCAGTGTGCGGACCTTCCGGCGGTCGGCGCACGGGCCGGAGGATATCGACCGCCTGGCCGAGCGTATGTCCACCGCTCGTTCCCGGCCCGGCCGGGTCGCGACCGCGTTGATCGACGAGTTCGTCGGCCGTCACCTGGCCTATCTCGTCGCACGCGACCTGGACAACATGCCTCCCGGCCGGGGCTGACACGCTCGCAACCGGAGTGGCGACGGTTTGCCTGTCGCACGGGGAGCCGCGGCCCGGGACCGAGCGCCGGGTCGGGCTTCTAGTCGGCCGAGATCATGCGTGGGTGTGCGACGTTTTCCGGCCGCAACAGCCGTTCGAGCTCGTCGGCCGGTAGCAGTCCTTGTTCGAGTGCGAGTTCGGCGACCCCGCGGCCGGATGCCAACGCCTCCTTGGCGATTCGGGTCGCGGCGTGGTAGCCGATGGCCGGATTGAGCGCGGTCACCAGGCCGATCGAATTGTCGACATACCCGCGCATGACCTGCGGGTTGGCGGTGATCCCGGCAATGCACCGGCGCGCCAGCACCAGGCACCCCGCCCGCAGCTGGGTGATGCTTTCGCCGAGCGAATGCAGAATGACCGGCTCGAAGGCGTTGAGCTGCAACTGGCCCGCCTCCGCGGCCATCGTGATGGTGAGATCGTTGCCGATCACCCGGAACGCGATCTGATTGACCACCTCGGGGATCACCGGATTGATCTTGCCGGGCATGATCGACGATCCCGCCTGCACCGGAGGCAGATTGATCTCGTTGAATCCGGCTCGCGGCCCGGAGGAAAGCAACCGAAGATCGTTGCAGCCCTTGGACAATTTCACCGCGATCCGCTTGAGCACGCCGGACAGGTGCACGAAGGCTCCGCAGTCCTGCGTGGCTTCCACCAGATCGGCGGAGGTTTGCAACGGCAGATCCGTGATCGCTCGCAAGTGCCGGCAGACGGCCTCGGTATAGCCGGGTGCCGCGTTCAGGCCGGTGCCGATGGCGGTGGCGCCGAGGTTGATCTCGTGCAGCAGGGTCGCCGCCTCGTCCAGACGTTGCCGGTCCTCGCAGAGCATGACCGCGTAGGTGCCGAACTCCTGCCCAAGGGTCATCGGCACCGCATCTTGCAGCTGGGTGCGGCCCATCTTCAGAAGATCACCGAATTCCGTTGCCTTGCGCAGATATTCGGCGCGCAGGACCTCCATCGCCTTCGATAGGTCGCCCAGTGCGCGGATGGTCGCCAGCCGCACCGCACTCGGATAGGCGTCGTTGGTGGACTGCCCCAGGTTGACGTGCTCGTTCGGGTGGATGCGGGTGTAGTCGCCCTTGTCGTGGCCGAGTAGTTCCAAAGCGCGATTGGCGATCACCTCGTTGGCATTCATGTTCGTCGAGGTGCCCGCGCCGCCCTGAATTACATCGACGACGAACTGGTCGTGCAGTGCGCCCGACCGGATGTCGGCGCACGCGGCGGCGATCGCACCCGCGATATCCGGCGCCAGCAGGCCCAGTTCGGCGTTGGCGCGCGCGGCCGCCTCCTTCACTGCCGCCAAGGCCACGATCAAGTGCGGGTTCGCCGCGATCGTCGTACCGGTGATCGGAAAGTTCTCCCGGGCCCGGGCGGTATGGATGCCCCAATAGGCACCGGTCGGGACCTTCTTCTCACCCAACAAGTCCTGTTCGGTGCGGTAGCTCATGGGGTGTGTCCTTCGCGTTGCAGGTGCGGCACAAGAGTCCATTTGTCATTATTCAACGTATTATAACATCAAATAACGACACATAATACGGTGGCGGAGTCGCCTTGAGCCCGGCTTCCACCCTGACCAGATGGCGGGCGCTCAGAATGGGTGCATCAGCTGGAATCGCGACCACGGCCGACGTTCAACCAGTCACGCATCGCACGTGTCACCCGGTCTGGTGCCTCCCAGGGCGCGAAATGCCCGACGCAGTCGAGTCGATCGATCGTCAGGTGGGGAACGGCGCTGGGGCAGGTCGTCGAAAGGTCTTCTGGAAAACGAACGGTGCGATGACGATGATCAGTCGCGTGATGCGTTCGGGATGGTTGAGGGCCGCCAGCCACGCGATCGCGCCGCCCCAATCGTGCCCGGCCAGGGTGAAGTGATCGATCCGGTAGTGCTCGGCCAGCGCGATGAGGTCGGCGACTGGCCTGTCCGGCGTGTAGTTCTCGACGCCGTGCGGCTTGGAGGACTCGGCGAAGCCGCGCTGATCGGAGGCGAGGACGAAATAATCCTTCGCGAGATCATCGATGAGATCATGGAGGCGGCGATCGCCCGCAATGCCGACCTCGCCGCCCAGCTCACCGAGGCGCATATCCGCTGCACCACTGAGCTTTTGGTCCAATCGCCCAGTCGCACACCGGCTTCAGCCTCGGCGTTACACCCCACCGCCCCGCAGTCGATTTGATCCAACGACCGACTTCGGTCCTGCAAGGAACCTCGAGCGATCAATTCCGCAGACAGCCGCCCCTCCCGGTCATAAGCGGTCTGCCCCAACAACTGTCGCGGTTGTAGCCGCGCCAGTCGTTGGCACTCACGTCAAGCAGCGTCGGGCCTCTGACCAGGCATACCGGTCAGGAACTTCAGTCGTTCCACCCGTCCTGCCGGGTCATTCCAACAAGGTAGTCCTCTGCACGCACTTCCCCGCCACAGACGACCTCGCCGAGGTCACCCGGCTCGCGGACATCGCCACTTGAACGGCCCGGCAGCAGAAAGGGGCCTATGCCCCTGCACTGCTGAAGTCCTTGCGCGCGCACTTCAGTTATCCGAACCCAGAGCTCCGATACCCATGTCCACTGTGTCGGCAGGATGTAGATCCCTGCCGACGACGAATGCGGTTGTATCTCAGCGGAACTCGGCGATGTTGCGGGTGACCCAGTCGGCGAAGGGGCGCGGGGCGCGGCCGAGGACGTACTCGACGTCCGGGCTGATCCGCAGCTCGGCCGCGCTAGGGGCAATGCCGCGCAGTTCGGGTGATCCCGGCGGGGGTGCGGGCCCGGAGTACTCGGCCGCCGAGGATGGTGGATTTCAGTTCCGAATAGGTTGTTTCGATCTGCCATCGCTGCGCGCCTGCACCGCCCGCCCCGATTCCAGCGCCGCGTCGACCATCTCGAACGGCACGATCCGGGTCAGCTCCCCCAGATGCCCCGGCGCGAACCGGCACGCGGCTACCACTACTTGCTTGGTGATGACAGACTGCTCCAACGGCGGAACTCTCGGCTTCAAGGGTCGTCTTGCGAGGACAAACCTCTTTACCGGGGTTCCGCCGTCCACCGTTCACGACACACCCTGCCGCACAACAAAACCCACTTGACCCACGGCCTCACGGCCTAAACTGCGCGGCATTGCAGTTAGCACTGGTGTCCGGAGGGGGTATCGACCAGTACGCCAACCTCCTGCAACACCGAAAACTGCTGGTCATCGGCAAATCGAACTAGGCGAGGAACTGGCCGATGATCGCACCGACCGCACAGCCGATGATGGCACCCACCAGGAAGAACCAGATCCCGATGAGAATGCCGATGACACAACCGATCATCTCGCCGACCTCGACGACGGCGAAGTTTCCCTGTGCCTGGTGCAGCCCGGGCACGGGGGCCGACGCCGGAGTCAGCGTCAGTTCCGTGCCGGTGTTGTCCAGCGTCGGCGTGAGGTTGAACGTCTGCCCGGTCCGGGCCTGCAATGTCGTCGGAATGGTGCCGACGATGGTGCCGTCGTCCGCGGTCACGGTGACCGCGTCGCGGCCGAGGGTGAATCTGCTGGAGGCCAGCCGCACCAGCGCGCTGGTGTGATCGGCGGCGAGGGCGGTGGTGTAGGCGACGGGACCGGCGTTCGCGCCGACGGTGACATCCGAGGCCACCCCCGCCTGACCGTTGGCCGTGACGGTGGTTGTGGCGGTGGCCGCGATAGCCAAGATCGCGGTCGCCAGGAGCTTCTTGATCTTCACCACACTTCCATTCGTTCCGATTTTCGACATTCCCAGACGAACGGCATTGCATGGGATCGCTCCCGGCTATCTTCTTGTCTTCGGACAATATCGCATTTCAGAGGAAAGTCTTGGCGCACATGCCGCTAGATAGCTATTTCGTCGCAATCGGACATCCTTGCTGGTGAGGGTGTCGAGGTTGCGACAGCTGATCGGCAGGCACAGGCTGCCCCG
>NZ_BDBY01000040.1 GCF_001613225.1 Nocardia pseudovaccinii NBRC 100343 | reverse complement strand
CCCCGCCGATCACGATCGGCGGGGCAGCCTGTGCGCCGGTCCCTGACCTCGGGTTCGAAACCGAAGGTTCAGTGGGGAATCGGGAAGTTGGCGCGAAATACGCCGTGTGAGTATCTGGGTTCCCTTCGCTGAGAAACATTCACCGCGTCGCGCCCGAGCCACCGGACGGAGCCCGGCACGGGGCAGGGCGCCGGGCGGTCGGGTCGGTTGCCGGGGAGATGGGTGTGGGCATCGGAAAGGCCACTTCGATATGGGCGGCGGCGGTCAGCGCGCTGCGCTCGGCGAATGGGTCGGTGATCAACTGGACCCCGACGGGAAGACCCTCGGCCGAGACGCCCGCGGGGACCGTGACCGCGGGCAGGGCCAGGTAGTTGGCGGCGATCGTGAGGCGGTGCGCCGCATACATGGTCGCGACCTGTGCGGTGCCGCCGAGGTCGTAGCCGACCGGCCAGGGCAGTTCGGTCGAGACCGGGCCGAGCACGATCGGGTGCTCCGCGAGGAAGCGGGACCAGGCCGCGCGGCGGGTGAGGCGCTCACCCAGCGCGGTCATGTAGCCCGCCAGATCCAGCGGCGGGAACAGGTCGATCGCCGCGTCTATGAAGGTGTTCAGCCCGGCGCTGCCGACTCGCCGCATGACTTCGCGGCGCTGGACCACCACCTCGGTGGAGACCAATCGGCCGTAATCCGCCGCCACCTCGCCCAATTGCGGCGGATCCAGTTCGGCTATCGGGTATCCCGCGCGTGCGAGGGCGTCGGCGCAGCCGAGCACCGCGGCCCGCACCTGCGGATCGATATCGTCACCGAGCGTGACGGCGACCGCGGGCAGGGCGGTATCGGTCGCGTCACGCACCGGAATCCATCCGGGATCGCGCACGTCAGCGCTGTCGCTGAGGACCTCGAAGGCGGTCGTCAGATCGCGCACGGTGCGCGCCAACGGCCCTGGCGCCGCGAACAACTGGTTTGTCGGTGCGGGTGCGGCGCCGGGCAGGCTCGAGGCCACCGCCACCCGGCCGGGCGTGGTGCGCAGGGAGGCGACTCCACAGAACGCGGCGGGTATCCGGAGTGAACCGCCGAAGTCGGTGCCCAGGCCGAGGGGTGTCATGCCCGCGGCTACCGCGGCGGCGTCACCGCCGCTGGAACCGCCCGGGCTGCGGGTCGGGTACCACGGATTCACCGTCGGGCCCGCCTCGTCGTTGTCGGTGTGCCAACGAGTGGCGAAGTCCGGCATGTTCGTTCGCCCGATGACGATCGCCCCGGCTCGCCGCAGTGCGGATACCGCGGGTGCGTCCGCTGTCGCGACGGCCTGTCCGAAGCCCGCCACACCCCAGGTGGTCGGGCTGCCCGCGACATCGAGGTTGTTCTTGACGGTGACCGGAACCCCGTGCAGCGGCCCGATCGGCACCCCGCGGTCAGCCGCGGCGGCCGCCGCACGCGCGGCCTCGGCGAATACCGTGGTGAGCGCGCCGATTTCGGAATCGACCTGCTCGATGCGCTCGAGATGCGCCTCGACGACCTGGGCCGCGGTGACCGCGCCCTCGGCGATCAGCGCCGCGAGCGAGACCGCGTCCCGGGTCCACAGCGCGCTGTCCTGGCCGGTGTTCACGCTGCCTCCTGTTCGGCGAATACCGCTGCGGTGCGCGGTGTTCGGCTGTCGTCGATGGATTTGCCGAGCGCGATGAAGAAGAGGATCAGCCCGGCGGTCAGCAGGATGTGGCCCACACCCGCGCCGAGCGCGATCGCCTCACCGCTGGTCTTGCCCAGCACGGTGAGGGTGCCGTGCAGCGTCATGGCCGCGACGGTGACGGCCAGGCCGATGTTGTACAGCCAGAAGAACCAGCCGTACAGGCTTTTCCGGGCGCTGAGCGTGAACTGCTTCTCCAGGGCCAGCACGATGAGGAAGAACAGCATGCCCAGCGCCAGCACGTGGGTGTGCACGACACCGAGCTGCGTCTGCCCGGTGAAATGTTCGATCTTGGTGATCTCGCGGTAGTACAACCCGGAGATCAGGCCGATGATCATATAGATATGAGCGGTATTGACCAGTGTCTTCATCGGTCGCTCACCGGTTTTCGCGGCGCAGCAACAGCGCGCCGCTGGCGGCCACCAGGGCGGCGGTTAGGCCGTGCACACTCAGGGCGGTGGCGGTGGAGCCGCGGCGCACCAGGATGGTGAGCATGTCGCCGGTCGGAATGAGGGCGATGGTGAGAACCGCGACGCCGACGGCGCGGCGCTGCCCGCCCGCGAGCAGGGCGAGCACGATCAGACCGGTGACCACATCGCGGACGCCCTTGACGTTCAGGAAGCCGACGGCCTCGCCGCGCGGCCAGTCGGTGAAGCCGAAGTCCGGGGCCATTCGCTGTGGGGCGAGCAGATAACCGCCGCCGACGGACATGATGAACCCGGCGCCCAGTACGGCGCCTGCCGTGCCGAGACGTTCGCCGAGTCGGCGGGAACCACGCACGGAAACAACTGATTCCGTGTTCGGGGGAACGGACATGAACACTCCTGGATCGGTGGGATACGCGTCCCGAGCATCCAGTGCTGCACATACCGTTCGCTGACAGTCGTTGTCAGCGAACGGTACGCAAGAGTTCGAGCACCGCCTCGTCCGGAAGCCGGGCGCCCGCAAGGAATTCCGCGCCCAGGCGCACGGGCCCGAGTGCCGCTTCCGCTTGGTCGAGCGCTCGCCGCCGGAACGGGCCGATGCGGGTCACCCCGGCCCTCCGATTGATCCGGTCGGTGGCACCGAGAATGCGGGCCGCGCGCACCGGGGCGCCCTGCGCCAGGGCGACCAGGGCGTAACCGATACCGACCTCGGCCAGCAGTGCCGCCGAGGTCTGGGCGGCCAGATCGCGGGGCACGGCCAGCTCGCGCAGCGCGTCGTCGGGCCGCCCGGCCGCGACCAGAGCCGCCGCGTAGGCGTTGGTCATGAAGACCAGGGTCACGAAGCGAGCGGTGTCGTGGCGTCCCGCGGGTGGTGGGCCGATGGGGAGCGGATGCTCGGACATTCGCCGGTACAGCTCCATCGCGCGGTCGTTGTCGCCGCGCAGGTGCGCCAGGTGCGCCTGCATCGCCGCCAGGAAGCGCTCCGGCGAGGGGATGATGTGCGGGGTGATCAGGGCCTCGGCCCGGCCGAGATGGGTTGCCGCACCATCGGTATCGCCGCCGACCAGGTGCATATCCGCTGCGAAGAGCAGCACACCCATGCGCTCACCGGCGCCCAAGTCGGCGCTGAGCAGTTCCAGCGCGCTCGCGATCAGCGGGCGGGCGCTGTCCAGGCCGAGCATTCGGGTCCGGTAGCTGGCCAGAGAGATCAGGGCTCGACTGTGTGACCGGGCATCACCGTGCGCGCTCAGGCAGGTCACCGCCGCCTCCAAAGTGGGCAGGGCGCGGGCCGGATGATCACCGCCCAGTTCATCGAAACCTCTTGCCAACAGCGCATTTCCGCGTAGCCATGGATCGTCGGAGGTCGTACACGCGGTCAACAGGCTGTCGTCGTCGCCGAGCAGGTCACGCAGCGCCAGTATGAGCACGAACATTGGGTGCGGGGGCCGATCCTCGGTGAGGGCCGCGCGGGTCAGCCGCTCGAATTGCCCTGTGTTCTCCTGGATTTGGCCCCACCAGATGTTGGTGAAGTACGCGGGCAGCTCCTCGCCGTACCGGCAGGCCAGATAGGCCCCGGTGCACCCCGGCGGCGGTGTGTCGCCGAGCAGGTCGAGGACCTCGCGGCGGCGGTCGGAGAGGTCGCGGTGTAACCCGCGCAGCAGCCAATACCAGACGAGATTCGCGTACAGGCGAATCGCACGTTCACCGTCGCCGACGTCCAGTGCCCAATGCACCGCGGTTTCGCAATTGCCGTGTTCTGCGATCAGCCGCGCGAGCCAATCGGGGTGTGCGGCAGTGCGTAATCCGTGGGTGGCGGCGTCGGTGAATTCCAGGAAGCAGTCGGCATGGATACGGGCGACCTCGTCCGCCTCGCGGGCTGCGGTCAATTCCGCGGCCGCATAGGCTCGGATGGTCTCGGCCATTCGATAGCGCTGTCCATCGAAGTCCACCAACGACTTCGTCACCAGTGAGGTGACCGTGTCGATGGCGTCCGGACCGCACACCCGGATGATGGCGTCCAAGGTCGCGCCGCCCGCGAAAATCGAAAAACGCCGGGCTGCTGCGGCTTCCGCGTCGGTGAGCAGTCCCCAGCTCCAGGCGACGGCCGCGTGCAAGGTGCGATGGCGCGGGACCGCCAGGCGAGTGCTGTTGGTGAGCAGCCGGAAGCGATCGGTGAGCCGCGCGCTGAGGTCCGGCAGCGGCAGGCTCCGCAGGCGAGCGGCGGCAAGTTCGATGGCCAGCGGCATGCCGTCCAGGCTGCGCACGATGGCGCGGATATCCGTGGAATTGCTCTCGGACAGAGCGAAATCCGGGAGTGCCGCGGTGGCGCGGTCGATGAACAGCCGGACCGCGGGCGATGCGGTGACCGCCACGATACCCGCGTCGGCTTCGGGCAGGTCCAAGGTCCGGACCGGATACAGTCGCTCGCCGTCCACGCCGATCGGCTCCCGGCTCGTGGTGAGCACCCGGAGCAGGGGCAGCCGCTGCAACAGATCGTCGATCAAGCGCGCGGTCGCCTCCACCACATGCTCGCAGTTGTCCAGTACCAACAGCATTCGGCGGCCGGACAGCGTCCGCTCCAATACTTCGGCCCACTCCGCGGACAGTTCGTCGGGTCGCTCGAACTGTGCGAGCGCGTTCGCTATCGCCACTCCGACCGCGGTTACGGCAGGCCGGTCGGCTCGTTCCCGCTCGAGTGCGGCGAGTTCGACGAAAGCGTAACCGTCTGCCCAATCCTTGGCGTGCGCCCCGACCGTCTCGGCGGCCAGCCGGGTCTTCCCCACGCCCCCGGTACCCGACAGTGTCACCAGTCGGGCCTCGCGCAATGCCCGTCGCACTCCTTCCACGTCGCGTCCTCGTCCGACGAAGCTGGTGAACCTCCTGGGCAGCAGCGGCGCGGACACCGTTGATCTCCCGCTGGTCCGGGATGCTGCCGTAACTCCCGTTCGACCCGATCCGGGCGTCGTCTCGATGGCGGCTTGGTCGACTGCGGGATTGTGGAGTGCGTTCGTGTGAATTTCGGCCAGGGCCGAGCGCAGCACCTCGGCGGGTGTCGTGCCGAGCTCGTCCAGTAACAGGGTCTCGGTTCGTTGAAACTGTTGTATCGCCTCGGATGTTCGTCCCGCTGCCGCCAGCGCCCGCACCAGTCGTGCGGCCAGCGTCTCCCGGAACGGATGTGCCGCTGCTTCCGTGCGGAGCTCACGCAATACCTCGCCGCCTCGGCCCAGGGCTCGAAAGGCGTCCGCGCGCAGTTCGACTGCATCGAGCCGCTGTTCGGTCAATCGCAGTGCCGCGGCGCGCAATTCCTCCGATTCCCCCGCATCGATCAACGGCTCCCCGCGCCACAACGCGAGCGCGGCATCGAAGCACGCGATGGCTCGTTCGGCCGCACCCGCCGCGAGCAATGCCCGCCCCGCCTCGACCTCACGCGTGAACCGATGCACATCGACGTCCTCGGGCGCCAGTTCGAGCACATACCCGCCTCCGTCATTACGCACCACCCCCGGTGACGCCGCGCGCAACCGACTTGCCAAGGTCTGCAACGCATTCCCGGTCCCCGTCGGCGGGTCCTCCCCCCACACCCCGTCCACCAGTCGCGCCGCGGGCACTATTCGCCCGGCTTCGAGCGCCAGCAACCCCAGCAATGCCCGCACCCGCGGCCCCCCGACTGACGCCTTCGTCCCGTCCGCGGCCTCCACCATCACCGGACCCAATAGCCTTACCAGCATGAATCGTCCATCTCGCGGTCGATCCTGCGCGGCGCCCTGCCCTCTCGTCAACCCGGGCGAACCGGGGACCTCACCGCATTGTGGCTATCGGCACCGCCTCGGGCGAAAGCCGACGAAGGCCGACTCGCGACTTGATCGAATGACCTTGGGGCACACGAGAGAGCGCCGGTTTCGATTCCCGGAATCCAGCCGCGTTCACCGATTAGCGGCCAGCACTGCCGCGAGGCCTTCTTGCAGATCCTTGACGAAATACTCGGGAACCTCCAGCGACGGGAAATGTCCCCCGGTTTCGGGCGACCTCCATCGGACGATTTGTCGGTACCGCTCCTGTGCCCAGGGGCGCGGACACTTCTCGATGTCGCGGGGATACATACTGATTGCCGACGGGACGTCGACCCGAAGTTCGGGGTCGAGCGAGTTGTGGCTTTCGTAGTAGATGCGGGCTGACGATGCGCCGGTCCGCGTCAGCCAATACAGGGTGACGTCGTCGAGAACGCGGTCTCTGGAAATCGTCTCGAACGGGCTGTCTTCGGTGTCTGTCCACTCACCGAACTTGTCGAGGATCCAGGCGAGAAGCCCGACTGGTGAGTCGACGAGCGAGTAGCCGATGGTCTGCGGTCGGGTCGCCTGCTGCTTTGCGTACGCCGCGTGGTGGCGCCAGAAATCGCGGGTTTCCTCGGTCCATTTGCGCTCGGTCGCCGTCAGCCCGTCCGTTGTCAACCCGGGCGGTGCCTGTGCGGTCGTTGTGTGGATGCCGAGAACGTGCGCCGGGAATCTGCCGCCGAGGACCGTGGTGATCACACCTCCCCAGTCGCCGCCGTGGGCTGCGAACTTGCTGTATCCGAGCCTTCCCATCAGTCCACCCATGCGGCCGCGATCTTTTCGGTTCCCCACCCGGTGGTGACCGGCTTGTCGCTGTAACCAAAGCCTGGTAGCGACGGGGCCACGACGTGGAACGCTGGCGCGTCTGCGTCTTTCGGATCTGCCAGCTCGTCTACTACATCGACGAACTCGGCAATGCTGCCTGGCCAGCCGTGCGTCATGATCAGAGGAGTGGCATCTGCGCGCGCGGATCGGCGGTGTAGGAAGTGGATTCCCAGATCATCAATGGTCGTGCGGAATTGACCGATCCGGTTGAGGCGCGCTTCGAACCACCGCCAGTTGTACTCGGTGCGCCAGTAGTTCACGACATCGGCGAGGTCGGCGAGCGGAACGCCCTGGTCCCATCGGCGAGGGTCGGGCGCGGCGCGATAGACCGTCTCAGCTTCCGGCAGTCGTGCCGCGGCTAATCGCGCGCGCAGATCGTCGAGGTCGGCGTCAGTTGCGGGGGCTTCAAATGCTTGCACGTCGCTGGGGTCGGGCGTGAAAACCGGATTGAGGTGGCCAAGTGTGGGCATGAGACCTCCTGGTCATCGCGAAACCGGCTACGACCAATCGCGAACCGGCAAAGACGGTTCTAACATGCCTCCGTGTCAGTCAGCAACCCGCTAAGGTGGTTCCATGTCTGCTGGGTTCCCTGACTTCCGCCTCGGTAACGTGCTGGCGACCAGCTTCACGGGGACTCTGACCGAGCGTCGTGGCGACGCTGTGGAACGCATTCCCACGCCTCAGCGACTCGTCGACTGGCTGGCAGTGAACGGCCTGGCCGTGGACTCCTGCACCACCGCCCAGCTCGAACTCGCTTGGGAACTGAGGGAATCGATTCACGCCGCCGCGACAGCGGCCGCGAACCAAGACGCTCTCCCTGCGTCCGCTGTCCAAGTCATCAATGACTGCAGCGTTCGGGGTCGGGCGGCGGCCATCCTGACGCCCGAGGGCCATCGTCAATGGCGACTCAGCTCGGCTTCCTGCGTAGAAGATGCCCTAGGCGTAATCGCCGCGGACGCGATCAGCATCATCGCAGGCGAACGAGACGGAAAATTGGCCTTGTGCGCATCGCCGACCTGCCAAGCCGCCTTCTTCGACACCAGCCAAAGTCGCACCCGCAAATGGTGTGACATGAACACGTGCGGGAATCGTCAGAAGAAGGCGCGCTTCAATGCCAACCAGCGCAAAACACGGCGTGACGCCACGTGACGCAGCGGGTTTGACACCCCTATGGTGATCGCTACGGTCCAGCCATGACTGATGGGTGAGCTCGAGCCTTCGGCGCAGGCTGACTGCTCCACCGCCAGCGGCACCGAACCGACACGTCCAACAAGAGTCCGAACTGCTGTACGACACCGGGATGGACCTCCCGCTACGGCCAAGGGAGACAACCGGAACCGGGATCGACAGCCCGATCACGGGCTACTGGAGATCCCCAACGGGGATCACCAAGTCGCACACTGCCGCAGAGGCGTGGAAAACGTTCTCCGAGCACACGACTATCACCGGGGCCGCGGAGCGGATCAAGGGCGTCAATGCCAAGTTCACCGGCAGCGCCGACCCGAACATCATTGCGATCGA
The DNA here is from genome assembly GCF_001613225.1 of Nocardia pseudovaccinii NBRC 100343. Taxonomy (GTDB): domain Bacteria; phylum Actinomycetota; class Actinomycetes; order Mycobacteriales; family Mycobacteriaceae; genus Nocardia; species Nocardia pseudovaccinii. The sequence continues at coordinate 8,024 of NZ_BDBY01000040.1, read as the reverse complement.
AGAGAAACTGTCAACGCCCGCTACCTCAACGACCCCCAAGGTGTGCTGTCTGAGCTCGACGTGGTCACTGCGTAAAATCCTCGGGGTCCGATCGGGGCCAGACGGCCGAGTCGTCCTTGGCGGCGACGCCTTTGAGCCAGTTGTAGCCACTGGAAACAAGACACTCCGAAGGCGCCCGGTAACGCCGAAGACAGCGCCGTCCGAACCGGCCACAGCACTGCCGAACTCGGTCGGTCCGCCCGGGATGACTTGCCCCATGTACGGGCTGACCCTGACGACACCAGCTCAGGCCAGGTCCGGCAGGTGGATCGAGGCAAGTTTGGCCGGGTCGACGACGATGTGGATGGAGGTGATCCGGCCTTCGGCGACGGTGAAGCCGATGACCGATAGGGGGGTACCATCCGGGCGCCAGGACATGTGGCCGGGGAAGCCGTTGACCAGCACGGGCCGGTGGCGGGCGACCTCGCCGGAGAACATGCGGGCGCCAGCGGCGACCTCGGTGGCGCCGAGAGTGACGACCACGCCGTCGGGAGTGTCGACAGTCAGCTTGACGTTCGGGTCGAGGACGCGCAGGAGCGCTTCGAAGTCACCGCGCAGGGCAGCGGCGTGGAAAGCTTGGACGACCCCTCGGTGTTCACGACCGTAGCCCGCCGACCGGTCTGTGGCTTGGACCTTGCGGCGGGCGCGGCTGGCGATCATCTTGGTGGCGTCGGCGGATTTACCCAGGATCTGGCCGATTTCGTGGAACGGGATCGCGAACATGTCGTGCAGGACGAACGCCAAGCGCTCGTTCGGGGTGAGCGAATCGAGCACGACGAGCAGGGCGAGGCCGACCGAATCCGCCAGCGCCACTTGCTCTTCCGGCGTGGGGGCATCGTCGGGCATCACCACGAAGTCGGAAAACTCCTGCCCATAGGAGGTTTCGGGGTGGGCCTGGCGGGAGCGCAGGAGGTCCAGGCTGATTCGGCCGACCACGGTGGTGAGCCAGCCCACCAGATTGTCGATGGTCGCCGCGTCCTGGCGGACGAGGCGCATCCACGCCTCCTGGACCACGTCCTCGGCGTCGGCATGCGAGCCCAGCACGCGGTACGCGACGGCGCGCAGCCGATCGCGCTGGGCTTCGAACGCCTCGGCGATAAGGCCGGATGGGTGTGATGTCACGGCTTGCGCTGCTGACGCAGCGAGATCCGGTTGCCGTCCGGATCCATCGCCTCGATGCGGACCCCGAACGGATAGTCCTCGGGTTCGGACTGTTCGAAAGTGACGCCGCGTTGGCGGAGGATCTCGAAATCCTTTCGCAGATTGTCGGATTCGAGGATGATCGGACCGGGCGCGGCTTGCTGGCCCACGTCGGCCGGTTGTCCCGCGGCCGCCGCATGCGACCACAGTATGATCTGCACCGGGCTATCGGGGACGCCGACGGTGAGGAAACGGCCGTCGGGCCCCGAGAAGTCGATCCGCTTTTCCAAGCCGAGCCCCTCGGTGTAGAACTCCAGCGCGCGGTCCTGATCGGTGACGTAGATCGTCACATACATGATGTTGGTCAGCATCCTGTTCTCCATTCGCTCGTCGATGCAACGACCGTTCGTATTCGGTCGTCGCACCTATGACGAGCGCCGACGGGAGAAGGTAACAGGACCGTCCGCCAAAGTGGCTACCGAACGCTCACGGAACGCACTGCTTGCGGCATGGCGCATGGTTCGGAGCGGTTACGCCGCTGCTGGCATACCGCCTGCCTGTCGGTCGCGGCCGGTTACGCGATCGAGCACCGGATGTAGTGGTCCATTGCCGGGTCGAGCTTGACCCCGGCGTTCATTACCTGGCCGCTTGCATGGCTATCCGAACGTCCGCACATGCCGCATGGCGCGCTGACTGAACCGGCCACGATAAAGTTCGGCGCGGTTGGTCATGATCGGCGCGCCGTGAAGCCGCGTGGTCGCGCGGAACGCACTGTCGGGCGGTGTTATTCGCCGTTCAACGGTCGCGCGTCCGGGGTTGTTGCAGCCTCGGACGCGACGTTTTGGATGAGGCGCAGCAGGGCGCGCGCAGCGGCCGAAGTGAGGTCAGGTGGATCCTTCGGGACGACGACTCTGGGTTCCGTTGATCTCGCACTGTGATGCGAGAGGCGTGTGGGAGTCGACCGGGCGGTCTCGACCGAGGAGTCGACCGGGCGTACCTTCCGCATAAGGCCTCCTTCTGATCGGCGTGGCGAGCAGGGCCATATTCCGGATTGAGTGAGGGCCTCGATCGATATCCGCAGAGCTGGAAAGACTTCCGTGATATGACTGTCCACGAGTCGCCGGGCCGACGTGCCGGTTCTCAGGATTCTCTCAGCTGAACCCGAATTGCCCCCCACAGGGCTCCCGCCTGCGGTTATGCACTGATCCAGCTCGACGCCGCCACCCACCCCTCCTACATAACCGCAGGTAGAACGGGTGACGTGACGTAACTGTCTGTGTCCGGAGGGGGACTTGAACCCCCACGCCCGATAAAGGGCACTAGCACCTCAAGCTAGCGCGTCTGCCATTCCGCCACCCGGACCGGTGTTGCTGAGCAAGGGTAACGGATGTATGGGGAAGTATTGAAATCGGTTGGGTCAGCGGGTGCCAGCGACGCGTTCGATCACTGGACGCCAGGACTCGACGGAGGCGACTCGAAGGCCGACCACCTTGCCCGCGTCGTCGGCGCGGCGGAGAGCGAGGGCGGCGGTGAAGTCCGGATCGGTTCGGAATTCGGCGATTTCGGCCTCGTTCATCGGACCGCCTTGGGCGGCTAGGGTGCGTCTGCTGGCGGGGGACAGGGTGTGGGCGGGGTCGGTGGCGGCCAAGTAGCGCTTGGCGACAACGTGCAGTTCGACCAGTCTGGCGACGCGGTCGCCGAGTAGCGAACGGATCGCGTCCGCGCCGTGTTTGCCGTGACCCGCGTCGTCGCCGGGAACGAGTTTGTGGCCGACATCGTGCAGGAGTCCGGCGAGTTGCAGTTCCTCGTCCTCGGGATGGGATCGGCGCAGCAGCTCTGCGCATTGCAGGTCGTGGTCCAGGATGTCGACGGGGTCGCCGCTGCGGTCGGGCATATCCCAGACGTCGGCGCATCCGGCCAGCAGGTTCAGCAATTCGTCGATGGTGGTGACGGGCACCTCGACCCCAATCTGTCGATCCGGCCGGAATGGTCTAGACCAGGATGCCGCCGATCGGCGCTCGACGGGTTTCTTCCGAATGGCATTTCGATGAACGCGGGCCGCATCGGGTTGCTCGACCGAACCCGGTCCGCGCCGCACCGAGTTCCGGCACCGATGTGGCAGGCTGGCCGCATGCGTGTTGCCGTTGTTGCCGGGCCGGATCCCGGCCATGCGTTTCCGGCGCTGGCACTGTGTGAACGCTTCCTGGCCGCCGGTGACGATCCGGTGCTGTTCACCGGACCGCGTTGGTTCGACGCCGCCAAGCAGGCGGGCGTCGCGGTGCGCAGACTCAAGGGGCTCGCGCCGCGCACGGTCGACGACGACGATGATGCCGGTCAGCGCATTCACGAGCGTGCGGCACACATTTCGACCGAAATCTTGCCCGATCTGAGCGCGATGCTGCCGGAGCTCGTGGTGTCGGATGTGCTGACCGCGGGCGGCGGGATGGCTGCCGAGCGACTGGGGGTGCCGTGGGTCGAGCTGTCGCCGCATCCGCTGTATCTACCGTCGAAAGCGTTGCCGCCCATCGGAAGTGGCCTCGCGCCGGGGGAGGGGGTGCGCGGCCGCCTGCGTGACGGTGTGTTGCGCACCATGACCGCCCGTGCCGTTCGCAACGGTCTGCGTCAGCGCGAGCACGCCCGCGAGAGCGTCGGATTGCCCGGCACCGATCCGGGCCCGGCGGCTCGCCTGATCGCCACCCTGCCCGCCCTCGAGGTGCCGCGCCCCGACTGGCCCGAGCACACCCATGTCGTCGGCCCGCTGCTATGGGAGCCGACTCCGAAAATCCTCGAGCCACCGCCCGGCGATGGGCCCCTGGTCATGGTCGCACCGTCGACCGCGCATACGGGTGTCGCGGGCATGGTCGAAACCGTGCTCGCCGCACTGGACGGAGCGGGCGTCCGGGTGGCCATTTCCATGCTCGACACCCCGCCCACCGACCTGCCGCCATGGGCGACCGCCGGACTCGGCCGCCAAGACGAACTGCTTACCCATGCCTCGGTCGTGGTAGGCGGCGGCGGCCACGGACTGCTCGCGAAATCCCTGCTCGCGGGTGTGCCGATCGTGACGGTACCCGGCGGCGGCGACCAGTGGGAGCTCGCCAATCGCGCTGCCCGCCAAGGCAGTTCGATCCTGGTCCGCCCCCTGACCGCCGATGCGGTGCGGACCGCAGTGCTCGATCTGCTCGACACGCCCGGCTACACCATCGCGGCGCAACGAGCGGCCGCCGGTATCGCGGAAGTCGCGGACCCGATCCGCATCTGTCACGACGTCCTCAGCGTGCGGACCCGCTAGCCTGTTCGTCAATCGAACGGCCCGAGTGAAGGCCCGCAGCGGCGCGAGTATCTTGAATACGGTGCGGTTGACCGAGTTCCAGGAGCTGTTGCACACCGAGTTCGGTGTGTCCCGCGGCGATGCGCTGCTCAGGGACCACACCATCCCGGCATTGGGCGGGCGGACGGGCGCTGCCGCCATCGAGGCGGGCATCGACCCGCGTGACGTGTGGCGCGCGCTCTGCGCCGACTTCGACGTCCCGAGAACACGCTGGTGAGCGATCACGGATACCGCTTCGACGAGCGGCTGCGCATGATCCCCATCGATCATGCGCAGCTGGCCGCTCGTGTCGCCACCGCGCGGCCGGTCGATTTCGCCGAATTCCGCAAGATCGGCATCGAGCTGATGCTGCTCGGCCGCTACGCCGAGGCCCTCGATCACCTCGATCGCGCCCTCGAACTCGCCGATAGCGACTATCGCCGGACGTCGGTCTGGATCAACCTCGGTGATGTCTACCGCTATTGGGGTGACATCGTCACCGCCGAAACGCTGTATCGCCGAGCGGTGGACCGAGCCAGCGACTCCGAGGTGCTGTCCTTCGCGCTGCAGCACCTGGGCAAGGCCCTTGCCGAACAGGGCAGACTGCCCGAGGCCAGGGCGCGGCTCACCGAGGCGTTGAAACTGCGCGTCGTCGAGGGGGATGCCGAGCTGATCGAGGCCACCCGCACCACCCTCGATCTGCTCGATGATCTGCCCACGACCTTGCCGCCGAAGGTCGCCGCGGTGCTGGGTACGGACCCGGCGTGGTCGGAGGACCACGAGGGAATGAGCGGCGGTGTCGCGCACGTCGACGGTGCGTACTGGGTGAAGCGGGGACCGAAGGCCGCAGCCGAGTATGCGCGGTTGAATTGGCTGCGGGGCAAAGGGATTCAACTACCCGACATTGCTGTGTTCGAAGAGGATGTGCTGGTTCTCGCCGACGCGGGTCTGCCGAGCCTGGCCGCTGAACCGACAGAATCGGTGGGCGCGGTCATGGGCGCGCTGTTGCGGCGGCTGCACGATATGCCCGTTGCCGAGTGCCCGTTCGACGGCAGGTTGGATGTCATGCTGGCCCAGGCGCGCCGCCGTGTGCTCGAGGGTTTGGTCGATGTCGACGACTTCGACGACGATAATCGAGGGCTGACGCCGGAACAGATCTACCAGCGACTGCTCGCCGAACGTCCGCCGGACGAGGATCTCGTTGTCGCGCATGGTGATTTCACCCCGTCCAATGTGCTTGGCGGCGGTCTGCTGATCGACGTCGGCGGTTTGGGTGTCGCGGATCGGTACCGCGATCTGGCCCTGGTCGAGCGCGACCTACGCGAGGACTTCGGTGCCGACGAACTGAGCGCGTTCTACGCCGCCTATGGACTCGCCGAGCCGGACCGGCGGCGACTGGACTACTACCGACTGCTCGACGAACTCTTCTGAGCTCAAGCCTTTTTGGCGTAGTGGCGTGCGGCCTTGGTGCGGTTGCCGCAGGTCGCCATCGAATGCCAGCGGCGGGTGCCGTTTTTCGAGGTGTCGTAGAAGAACAGGACGCAGTCCGGATGGGCGCACTGGCGGATCCGGTCCGGCGCCTCGGCCAGTAGCCGCAGCAGGTTGTCGGCGGCGAGCCAGCCGGGGAGCCAGGTGGTTTCGGGTACATCGACGATTTCGGCGGGGCCGGTGTCGGTCAGCATGCGTCGGATCCGGCCGTGGTCGAGGACCTCGTTGAGCGCGGTGTGTGAGGTGTCTTTCACGGTGTCGTAGATGGCGGTGCGGGCGGCGAGCACCGCCTGCAGGGTCCGCTCGTCGGCATTCGCGCGATCGTCGAGTCCGGCCGAGGCCAGCCATATGCCCAGGCCCGCGACATCGGTGAGCAGATCCTGCGGTCCGTCCTGGATCCACCGGGTATTCAGCAGGTCGAGTGCCAGCGGTTCACCGGGGTGGGGGCGTGGATCAGGCATACCTGAGCGTAGCGATCTTCCTTTCGTTGCCAAGGCAACCACCGCCGTTCTAACCAGTTAACCTGATTTTAGAGGTTGACGTACTGCTGGCTGTTAATTATGTTCTAACTAGTAAAGCTACTTAGACCAGTTAGAAATTCCGAGGAGGATCTCGATGACCACAGCTATCGCGCCCCAATTGGCCACCGGACACATCGGCCTGAACGTCTCCGACCTGGACCGATCGGTGGACTTCTACCGCCGCGCATTCGGTTTCGAGCCGCTCGCGGTCAGCACCGACAGCGAAAAGCGTTGGGCCTTCCTCGGTGCGAACGGCAAGCTCGTGCTGACGCTCTGGCAGCAGTCCGACGGCGCGTTCTCCACCGGAACCCCTGGCCTGCACCATCTTTCGTTCCAGGTCGACACCATCGAACAGGTGCGCTCGATCGAGGCGCTGCTGCGCGAACTCTCGGTGAGCTTCGCCCACGACGGGGTGGTCGCGCACGGCGAGGGCGTCGCCTCGGGTGGCATCTTCTTCGTCGACCCCGACGGTATCCGTCTCGAGGTCTACGCACCCGCGGGCGCCGAATCCGCTCCCGCGCCCAGCGGTGCCGCCCCGACGTGCGGATTCTTCTGAGCCCGGACGCTGTTGAGCACTGTGATGTCTCAGTTTCATTCGGGTGAGGTCGCCGTACAGCAGCGAATGGGTCAGGCGCATATCGCCGACCGGGTGGGACGGATGATTCGTGCCGACATCCCGGATGTCGCGGCGGGTTTCCTGGCGGAACAGCCGATGGTCGTGATCGCGGCTGCGGACCTCGACGGACGGATGTGGGCAGGCGCGGTGGTCGGGTCACCGGGATTCGTGCGCGTCGTCGATGCCGAGACGATCGCAATCGATGCGATTCCGGCATTGGGAAATCCGCTACACGAAGCACTGACCCGCCCTGCCCGGATCGGCATGATCGCGCTGCAGCCTGAGCGGCGCAGGCGAATGCGTGTCAATGGATTCGCGGCTCCGACGGAGGCGGGACTACGGATTGCCGTCGATCAGGTGTATTCGAACTGCCCGAAGTACATCTCGCGCAGGCGGATCGAATCGTATCGCCCCGATATCGAACTCCCAGCGCCCCGGCGCGGCACGGAACTCGATGCGCGGCAGCGTGCACTGGCCGCCGCGGCGGACGCTTTCTTCGTCGCCACCGCGGATACCGACGGCAATGCCGACGCCTCCCACCGTGGTGGAAATCCCGGCTTCCTGCGGGTGCTTTCGCCGAATCGGCTGAGATGGCCTGATTACCAGGGCAATTCGATGTTCATGACACTCGGGAACATCGCGGTGAACCCGTGCTGCGGCATCCTGATCCCGGACTGGACGACCGGCGGGACCCTCCAACTCACCGGGACCGCCGAATTGTCCTGGGCGCCGGAAACCTTCACCGCCGGAGCTCAGTGCTCGATCGACTTCACCATTACGGAAGTGATCGAAATCCACGGCGCGGGCCCGCTCCGCTGGGGTCCCGCCGAACTTTCCCCGGTCAACCCCTGACCCCGACCCCTCGAGAAGAGAATTGCAATGCGACCTCCACTGCCACCATTCGACTCCG
>NZ_BDBY01000039.1 GCF_001613225.1 Nocardia pseudovaccinii NBRC 100343 | reverse complement strand
GGGCGTTCGAAGGAAACCGCATCGCGGTCCGATTCCAGTACGAATGGCATGACGAATCCGGCCAGTGGTGGCGCAGTTACGGCAATGAGCAATGGGAGTTCACCCCGGAAGGCCTGATGTCGCGCCGCGAGGCCAGCATCAACGATGTCCGCATCGACGAATCCGACCGCCGCATCCCCGGCCCGCGCCCGGAAGGCGACGAATCCGTTCTGCCGCAGCAGTAAATCGTCGGTGCCGGGCACCCCGTTGCCGGACCGGGCGCCGCGTGTGCGGAGTGCCCGGTTGGTGTATGGGGTGCCCGGCCTTGCCTGATGATCGCGCCGGTGGGCCTCAGGCTGCGACGGTCTCCGGCTGGACGGGGGCATCGGCGACCTGACGCGGACGGTGGAGCAGCCCGAATGCGATCACTCCGAATACGATTCCGACTCCGGCCGCGACGCCGAATGCCGCATCCAAGCCATCCACGAAACGCGACAATGTCATCGGACGACTGTCATCGGCGACTTCGCGGAATACGGTGCCCAGCACCGCGACTCCGAGAGCGAGACCGAGCTGTCGTGCGGTATTCACCGCGCCTGCGGCGATCCCGCCCTGCTGCGGCGGCACCGCCGCCATCCCCACCGCGACCAGCGCGGGTGCGTTGACGCCGATGCCCGCACCGATCACTACGAATCCGGGAACCATTGCGGCCCAAGATGATTCGGCGTCAATGGTAGTGAGCAGTCCGGTACCGATACCGACCAGCACCAGACCGGCTCCGATCGTCCACTTCGGCGAAACATCGTGCAGCAGTTTGCCGAAGGCACCGGCGACCACGAACGCTGTCGCCGCCATCGGCAGCATGGCCAGTCCGGCGTGCATCGGTGACATATGCAACTGCTGCTGCAGCCAGAGCGAAATCAGGGGTGTGGCGGCGAAGGCGGCGAACGTCTGGCCGGATGCGGAGACAAGGGTGGCCCGGAAGTTGCGATTGCCGAGCAGTGCCAGCGGAAACATCGCTGCCGCGCTGCGGGATTCGACGAATACGAAGGCCAGCAGCGCGAGCGCGCCGAGCGCCAGGGCGAGCAGCGTAGGACCATCGGACCAGCCGTGTTCGCCGCCGCGGATGACACCGTAGGTGACCGCCGTCGCGGCGGTCGCGAAAGCGAGCATGCCGGGCACATCGATGGCCCGATCCGCCTGCCGTGGCGACGGCTGGAACACGACGGCGGTCAACACGATCGCCAGTACCGCGATCGGCAGGTTGACGAAGAAGATCCACCGCCACGACAGTGCCTCGGTGAGCACACCGCCGAGCACCACACCGATCCCGGCCGCCGCACCCGACACCGCACCCCAGACGCCGAAGGCGACACCCCGATCACGGCCGGTGTAGGTGGAGTGCAGCAGCGACAGGGTGGTCGCGAACATCGCGGCCCCGCCGATGCCTTGAAGTGCGCGCGCCGCAATGAGACTCGCCGAGGTATCGGCGATCCCGCAGATCAGCGATGCGATCGCGAAAATGACGAGTCCGGCGAGATAGGCGCGCTTCGCGCCGACCCGATCGGCCAGCGAACCGAGCACCAGCAGCAGCGCGGCCAGCGCGAGCGCGTATCCGTCCATCACCCACTGCAGTCCGGACAGACCGGTGCCGAGATCGGCGGCGATGTCGGGAAGCGCGACATTGACGATGGTGACGTCGATGAGCAGCATCAGCGTGCCCAGGCACGCGGCGAATAAGGGCAGCCATTTCCTCACGGGAGCCTCCGAGGCGATTCGAACGATATCGACACTCAGGGTGCGGCAGGCGTTGATATCCACATAGTCACGTGGCCATGTGCGTTAGATTCCTCCTATGCAGTCCGAAGACAGCACGGATTCCTCCGTACTCGATGTCCTCGAGAAGCAGATCCTGCACGCGCTGGTGACCGATGCGCGCATCCCGTTCGCCAAGCTCGGCGCCATCCTCGGGGTTTCGGAGCAGACGGTGGCGCGGCGCTACCGATCGCTGCGGCAGCGCGGCATCCTGCATGTGGCGGGGCAGGTCAACGTGGTGCCGCTCGGGCATGCGCGCTGGGTGATCCGGCTTCGGTCGACTCCGGACAAGGCGGTGCGGCTGGCCGAATCACTGGCGCGGTTTCCGGATCTGAGCTGGGTCACCTTGTCGGCCACCGGATCCGAGGTGACCTGCGTGAGCAGGCCGCGCTCGATCGAGCGGCGCGACAAGCTGTTGATGCAGATGTTGCCCCAGGCCAGTCAAGTGATCGGACTGACGGCCCATGAGGTGATCCACCGCTTCCCGCTCGACGAGGAGTGGCCGGATTTCCGGCACCTGTTCACGGCTGCGCAATTGCGCGACCTCGGCCCACGGCCGTCGTGGCGGGCCGATACGGGGCCGGAAGCGCCGGTGGAACTTTCGGCGCAGGATGAGGCGATGCTGGCGCTGCTCGGTCGCGACGGACGCGCGCCCTATGCCCAGATTGCCGCCGAAATCGGCTGGACCGCAACGAAAGTGGCGCGGCGCATGGCCGAACTCGTCGAATCGCGAGTGCTGTACTTCGATCTCGATTTCGCGGTCGAACGGATGGGATACGCCGTGCGGGCGGCGCTGTGGCTGCGCACGCGACCGGCGGATCTCGAGGCGGTGGGCACCGCGATGGCAACCCATCCGGAGATCGTCTTCATCGCCGCGACCACGGGGCCGACCAACCTGATGGCGTCGTTGATATGCCGCGATACCGCGCACCTCTATCGGTATCTCACGCAGCGGCTGGGTGCACTCGACGGGATCGCCGATGTGGAGGTGACCCCTGCGTTGCGGGTGTACAAGCAGGCGCAGACATTGCTGGACAGTGATCGGATCTCGCTGGTTCGGTGAGGTCGGGTGTTCGGCGTCCGGAAAGGGGCTGCGAGCGGCTGTAGCGCGGCGGTAGCCGTGTCCGGGAAGTTCGGGGCGCGTGTTGCCGGGCGCGTCGCTTGACTCGAACATCTGTTCGTCTAGGCTGGTCGCCAGAACTTGTCGGTGCCGCCCTCTAATGTGGGCGCCAACCAAGAACGAGACTTACCCGTCGAGAAGGGGATCAGGATATGGCACCACAGGCGTACGACCGTGATAAGGCGCTCGAGCTGGCGCTGGCTCAGGTCGAGAAGAGCTTCGGCAAGGGCGCGGTCATGCGTCTCGGCGAGGAGGCCCGCCAGCCCATCTCGGTGATCCCGACCGGATCCATCGCCCTGGACGTGGCGCTCGGCATCGGCGGTCTGCCGCGCGGCCGCATCATCGAGGTCTACGGTCCGGAGTCCTCGGGTAAGACGACCGTCGCACTGCACGCGGTGGCCAATGCCCAGGCCGCGGGCGGTGTCGCCGCCTTCATCGACGCCGAGCACGCGCTCGATCCCGACTACGCCCGCAAGCTGGGCGTCGACACCGACGCACTGCTCGTCTCCCAGCCCGACACCGGCGAGCAGGCGCTGGAAATCGCCGACATGCTGGTGCGTTCGGGCGCGATCGACATCATCGTCATCGACTCGGTGGCCGCGCTGGTGCCGCGCGCCGAAATCGAGGGCGAGATGGGTGACAGCCACGTCGGTCTGCAGGCGCGCCTGATGAGCCAGGCGCTGCGCAAGATGACCGGTGCGCTGAACAACTCCGGCACCACCGCGATCTTCATCAACCAGCTGCGCGAGAAGATCGGTGTGATGTTCGGTTCGCCCGAGACCACCACCGGTGGTAAGGCGCTGAAGTTCTACGCCTCGGTGCGCCTGGATGTGCGCCGCATCGAGACGCTCAAGGACGGCAGCGATGCGGTCGGCAACCGCACCCGCGTGAAGGTCGTGAAGAACAAGGTCTCGCCGCCGTTCAAGCAGGCCGAATTCGACATCCTCTACGGCCAGGGTATTTCCAAGGAGGGCTCGCTCATCGATATGGGTGTCGAGCAGGGCTTCATCCGCAAGTCCGGCTCCTGGTACACCTACGAGGGCGACCAGCTCGGCCAGGGCAAGGAGAACGCCCGCAAGTTCCTGCTGGAGAACACCGACGTCCGTGACGAGATCGAGAAGAAGATCAAGGAAAAGCTCGGCATCGGCGCCGACGTGACCGCAGAGGGCGCGGCCGCCGAGGTCCCCGCCGACTTCTGATCCGATGACCCCTCGGCGCCCACACCCCACCCGGCCCGCATCCGATACAACGCGGCCCGACCCTGTAACCGAGGTCCGCCACCGCCTGAACGAACTACTCTCCGCCTCAGGCCGCCCACCCATCCAGACCCCCGCCGGATCCGGTTCGGACGAGTCCGAACCGGGGCGGGTGCATTGGTCCGAGGGCGATGAGGGGGATTCGGAGGGATCGGGTTTTCGGGGGAGGGGGCAGGGGGATAAGCGGGTCCGGTTGGCCGAAGGTGGTTTGGCCGATTCGGACATCATGGGAACTCGGTCGAGCGCGCCCGATCCGCAGCGGGCGCGCTCGACTGGGTCCCGGCGCGGTCGCGGGCGCCGGAACGAGTTCCGGCGCAACGACTCCCACTCGGCTGACTTACAGAGTTCCGAAGGCCGATGGGCGGATCCGGTGGCGGCTGGATCCGAGGAGGGTGTGTCCTCGACGGGCACCGGTGCGAACCGGTCCCGTGCGGAGCACACTCCCCAAGGCGGGACGGTCGAGCAGGCGAAGGAGGCGTGTCTTCGCCTGCTCGCCGTCCGCGCCCGCAGCCGTGCCGAACTGGCGCAACGTCTCGCGGCCAAGGGCTTTACGCCCGAGATCACCGAACGTGCCCTCGACCGCTTCACCGAGGTCGGCCTGATCGACGACGCTGCCTTCGCCGAACAATGGGTCCAGTCCCGCCACACCTTCTCCGGCAAGGGCAAACAGGCTCTCGCCCAAGAACTCCGCCGCAAAGGCGTCTCCCAATCCGACGCCGCCTGCGCCCTCGACGCCATCACCGCCGACGACGAGGAACAACGCGCCACCGAACTGGTCCGCCGCAAACTACGCACCATGCCCGCAAACCTGGACCGTGACAAAACAATCCGCCGCCTCGTCTCTATGCTCGCCCGCCGCGGCTACAACCAATCCACCGCCTTCACCGTGGTGAAAGCCGAACTGGCACAGGCCCAGTTCGACGCACCGGACCTCGACTGAGCGTCTGCTGTGCCCGGCTGTCCGGCGGGTCGGCATGGTGCGGTATCGGCTACAGAAACCGCGCCGCGCGGCCTTTCTTTCCTCGCACCGCGCACGAATTCGCCGGGCGAAAACATGCGGCAGCAGCCTCAGTGAGGCCGGGCCGGGTTAGTTGCGGAGGGCGGGGGCGAGGACTTCTTCGCACCATTGGCGGAAGGTGGTCGGAGTCGTGGCTCGGGGAGTGCGGGGTTCGGCGTTGTCGAGGCCGTTCTCCTTTGCCTCCAGCATGTCGTACATGCCCTGGGCCATGGCCTCGGACATGCCGGATTCGAGCATGGTGGCTTTGTAGGCCGCGCTGGAGACTTGTTGGAACCTGATCGGGCGGCCGAGTACTTCGGACATGATTCGCGCCATGTCGTTGTTGGACAAGTCCTCTGGGCCGAGTACGGGAACGCTGTCGTATCCGTCCCACGAGTCGTCGAGCAGCAGTTCGGCGGCGACGGCGGCGATATCGCGGGTCGCGCAGGTGGGGCGTTTCAGGTCGGGAGACAGCGGTGCGAAGAACATGCCCTGGTTCTTGATCGCATCGACTTGGCGAAGCAGATTGTCCATGAACGAGGGCATAGTCAGCGCTCGGTAGTTCACGCCCGTGCTCGCTATCAGGTCGTCCATGGCCAGCGACGCTGTGACCAGTCCGGCGTTTCCGACCACCGCTGACCCGCGACCAATGGACGAGACGCCGACCACTCGCTCGACACCTTGACTCTTGAATGCCTCGCACGCGGGCCGTGTGAAACCCAGAACCGCGGCATCGAGGCTCGCTCCGCGATGAACCGGAGGCAGCAACCAGAACACGGCGTCGGCATCGGCGAACGCCTGGGTGACGACCTCAATATCGCTGTGCGATCCGGTCACGACTTCGACGTGCTCGCGGATGTGCACGGGCAGGCGTGCGGGATCACGCGCGATAACGCGGACCGGCGCGCCCCGATCGAGGAGATGCGGAAGAACCTGACGGCCGATGGTGCCGGTCGGGGCAGTAACAACGATCATGACAACCTCTGCTCGAGTGATTTGGCACTGGCAAGTCAAGTCGGCGCGGCACCGAACCTGAAGGACCGATCCGATAAGCGTTGATACCGTGGGGATATGAGTGATCTGGAGGTTCGCCAACTCCGATACTTCGTGGCCGTCGCGGAGGAACTGCATTTCGGACGCGCAGCCGACCGACTGGGGATGGCGCAACCACCCCTGTCGCGGGCGATCCGGGAACTGGAACGTCAACTGGGCGTTCAACTTTTCGAGCGCACCACCCGACACGTCGTGCTCACCCCGCCCGGCGAGACTTTGCTCCGCGACGCGCGGACCGCACTCGATGCCGTAGCGGCGGCTGCCGAGCGTGCCCGGCATGTCGGCAGGCCCGCACCGGGGATACGGCTCGCGCTCAAAGCCGACTACGACGCCGGACTACTGCCGAAGATCATCGAGACATACCGCCTCGAGGAAGCGGCTGTCCCGGTTGAGTTCGTGTTGGGTGGTCGGGGCGAGCAGGTCCCAGCATTGCGTCAGGGCCGTGCGGATGTCGCGCTCCTTGCGGCCCCGTTCGACGACCGCGGCCTGGACATCGAACCGCTGCTCACCGAACCCCGCCTGGTCGCACTGGCTGCTTCCGATCCGCTCGCCGCCCGGGCCACCCTGTGCCTGGCCGACCTGGCCGGTCGATTGCTCCCTGATGGAACGCACGCCGACCGCGACGGCCTCGTCCCGTTATCCGGAACTCCGCGTCCAGTGCGCGATCTTGCGCAGATCTTCAACCTGATCGAACTCGGCGACAGCATCTGGTTCCCGCCCGCCTCGGTCGCCCGCCGCCACCCCCGCCCCGGCATCGCCTATCGGCCCGTCACCGACCTGAAACCAGCCACCCTCGCGGTAGCGTGGCCGCAGAACTGCCATTCACCCTCGGTGGCCGCCTTCGTCCGCGCAGCCACTGCCGTGGCAGCAGCCACTTACCCACCCGAATCCGTCCCGCTCGCCGAACCTTTCACCTCCACGGTCCACCCCGAGACCGGAGAACTCCGCAGCAGCGTGCCGTCGTCCTGATCACTGCGGCCGAACACGGACGGGGTCGGAAACCAGGACCCCGGTGGGCTGCACGCCCGTACAGCGATAGTGCGGGCGCAAAGGCGATCGCGGAGGACACCGACGAAATCGACTGAGCCCGAAAATGGGTCTGAGCGTGCAATTTCCCACGAAATCCGGCAATTTCTACCGGATTCAGGCGAGAAGTGCACGCTCAGAGCCGCTGGCCTCACGGCTTCTGCGTGATATCCATTCCCGGAGTCGCATCGGCCAGAATCGAGTCGGCCGCCACGACGGCGGCACCCTTGGCCCGCTTGCGCGAGCGCAACCGCTGCTCCAGCTTATTGGCCACGATCGTCAACGTGCTGTTCAGCAGAATCATCACCACGGCGACGACCATCAGCGCGGGCACCGTATTGCGTTCGGCCGCACCGAGTTGCGAGCCCTGGCGCACGATCTCGAGGTAGGTGATCTGATAACCGAGCGCCGAATCCTTCAGCGCCACAACCATTTGCGAGATCAAGGCGGGCAGCATGGCGGTAATCGCCTGCGGCAGCAGGATCAACCGCATCAGCTGCCCCTTGCGCAGACCCAGCGCCACCGCGGCCTCGGTCTGCCCCTTCGGCAGCGATTTGATACCGGCGCGCACGATTTCGGCGATGACCGAACCGTTGTAGACCGTCAGCGCGATCACCACGGCCCACAGCGCGAGCTGATCGACCTTGAACACCTTGTAATCGGAGAAGATGTAGAACAGGAAGATCATCAGGATCAGCACCGGAATGGCCCGGGCGACCTCGACGATCGCCCCCGCCACCCAGCGCACCACCCGGTGCTCCGACAGACGCAGGATGCCGAAGACCATGCCGATCACCAGCGCGAACACAATCGACAGCAGCGCCGCGACCAGGGTGCCGCGCAGACCGGGCAGCAGATAGGTCTTCCAGACGTCCGCCTCGATGAACGGCTTCCACTTCTCCGCGGTGAACTGTCCCTTATCGGCGAAGCCGCGGTAGAACACCCAGCCCAGCGCGACTACCGCGACAACCGCGACGACCGAATAGATGGAGTTGCGAATGCGCGCGCGGGGCCCCGGCGCATCGAAAAGAACTGAAGCTCCCGAACTCATCGGGCCACCTCGAATCGCTTGGCCAGCCAGCCGAACAGCAGGCCGGTCGGCAGGGTCAGGATTACGAAGCCGAGTGCGAAGATGAAGCCGATGGTGATCAGTGCGGCCTCGTTCTCGTTCATCTTGGCCATCAGGGTCGCGGCCTCGGCGACGCCGATCGCCGAGGCGATCGTCGAGTTCTTGGTGAGTGCGATCAGCACGCTGCCGAGCGGGGCGATGACCGAGCGGAATGCCTGCGGCAGCACCACGATTCGCAGATTCTGCGTGAAGGTGAAGCCCAGTGAGCGGCCCGCCTCGGACTGGCCCATCGGCACGGTGTTGATGCCCGAGCGCAATGACTCGCACACGAATGCCGCTGTGTAGATGCTGAGTCCGAGTACGGCGTAACGGAAGTTGTTCTGCGCCAGCGAGTTCGGGCCCTCCGGTGCGAGCTTCCAGCCCATGGTGGAGTAGAGGCCCAGTGAGCAGAACACAATGATCAGCGTCAGCGGGGTATTGCGGAAGATGGTGACGTAGGCGGCGCCGAGAAAACGGGCGACCGGCACGGGGGACACGCGCATCGCGGCGACGAATGTGCCCAGGATCAGGGCGAGGACCGCCGACGACGCGGTCAGTTTGATGGTCACCCAGAAGGCGCCGAGGACGTCATACCTCGAGATCAGGTCGAACACGGTGCTCGCGTCCCTCCGATCGGATTGTGCGGCGGCCGGAGATCGTCCTTCCGCGCGCGATGTACAGGTTGCTCGTAGCCGGAAGATCGGGTGGCCCGTGCGGGCCACCCGATCACGAATCTCAGTACCGGTTCACCGTCGGCGGTGTCGGCGCCTGGTAGCCGGAGACGCCGACCGTGGAGTCGAACGCCTTCTTCCAGGACCCGTCGGCGATCATGGCCTCGATCGCGTCATTGACCTTGTCGCGCAGCTCTTTATCGCCCTTCTTCAGGCCGATGCCGTAGTTCTCCGTGGTGAACGGCTTGCCGACGACCTTGAACGTGCCCGCGCTCTGCGCGGCGTAACCGGCCAGGATGATGTCATCGGTGGTCACCGCGTCGTACGAACCGGCCTGCAGGCCCTCGAGGCACAGCGAGTAGGTGTCGTTGGTCTGCAGCTGCGTGGCGGGGTAGTTCTTCTCGATGTTCTGGGCCGGGGTGGAGCCCTTCACCGAGCAGACCTTCTTACCCTTCAGGTCATCGGGGCCGTTGATGCTCGAGTTGTCGGCCTTCACCAAAAGCGACTGGCCCGCAACGTAATACGGCCCGGCGAAGTCGACCTTCTGCTTACGCGCATCGTTGATCGAGTAGGTGGCGACGATGTAGTCGACCTGACCGTTCTCGATCAGCGTCTCGCGCTGACCGGACGGGGACTCCTTGAACGTGATGTTCTCCGGCTTCACCCCGAGCTTGCCCGCGACGTACTTGGCGACCTCGACGTCGAAGCCGCTGTAGGAGCCGTCCTTATTGCGCAGACCGAGGCCCGGCTGGTCGAATTTGATGCCGACGGTGAGCTTTCCGTCCTTGGCGTTGTCGAGTGCGGACTTGTCGCTTCCACCGCCACAGGCGGCGGTTGTTGCGGCCAGCGTCAGGGCGATCGCCCCGATGCCGAGTCGAAGCGAACGGTTGATCCTCATCGTGTTCCTTCTCCCTCTGGTGATTTCGGTGGCCGAGGTCTTTACGTTTGCGGTGATTGCCCGGTTCAGTGGCTCAGAATCTTGCCGAGGAAATCCTTGGCACGGTCGGACTTCGGCGCGGTGAAGAACACCTCGGGTGTGTCGTCCTCGACGATCGACCCGTCCGCCATGAACAGCACACGGTTGCCTGCCTTGCGCGCGAAGCCCATCTCATGGGTGACGACCAGCATCGTCATCCCCTCCTTGGCCAGCGACACCATGACGTCGAGCACCTCGTTGACCATCTCCGGGTCCAGCGCCGAAGTCGGCTCGTCGAACAACATCACCTTCGGGCTCATCGCCAGCGCGCGGGCGATCGCCACGCGCTGCTGCTGGCCGCCGGAGAGCTGCGCCGGATACTTATCGGCCTGATTGGCGATCCCGACGCGTTCGAGCAGTTCCATCGCGCGCTTGCGGGCGTCCTCCTTTTTCACCTTGCGAACCTTCAGCGGCGCGAGCATCACGTTCTCGACGATCGTCTTGTGCGCGAAGAGGTTGAACGATTGGAACACCATGCCGACATCGGCGCGCAGTGCGGCAAGCGCGCGGCCCTCGGCGGGCAGGGGCACGCCGTCGATGGCGATATCGCCGGAGTCGATCGGTTCCAGTCGGTTGATGGTGCGGCACAGCGTCGACTTCCCGGACCCCGAAGGGCCCAGAACGATAACAACCTGTCCCTTGGGGACCTCGAGGTTGATATCGCGCAGCACATGGAGGTCACCGAAGTGCTTTTCCACATTGCGCATCGAAATCATCGGCGCGCTCGTGGCGGTACTGCCCTCATCAGAACTAGCTGTCCCGGTTTTGGCCAACCCGATTGTGTCGGGTGCGGTGGCGTCGTCGGTCATGGTCCAAGACCTTAAGCGGAAAACGGCGATTTGCCCGGGTTTCGGCGACACACCGTTACGCCGCGCCGATACGACACAGCGCCGTAACCCTTCCGATGCGACCCGGCCAGGCCCCGGAGCCTGCGCCGATGCGCTGAAAACCCGCGTTGCGCACCCCCGTACCCTGGACGGGTGGATTCGATCGGACAGGCAGTGTTGTCTCCCGCCCCTGCGGCCTCGGACGGCGCACGCAGTTACGAGGTCCGCACCTTCGGTTGCCAGATGAACGTGCACGATTCCGAACGCTTGTCGGGCCTGCTCGAGGATGCGGGTTATGTGAAGGCCGCGCCGGGAGCGACGGCCGACCTCGTCGTCTTCAATACCTGCGCGGTGCGCGAGAACGCCGACAACAAGCTCTACGGAACCCTCGGCCACCTCGCCCCGATCAAGGCCGACCGGCCGGGCATGCAGATCGCCGTCGGCGGCTGCCTGGCGCAGAAGGACCGCGACACCGTCGTGCGCAAGGCGCCGTGGGTGGACGTGGTGTTCGGCACACACAACATCGGATCGCTGCCGGTGCTGCTGGAACGCGCGCGGCACAATGCCGAGGCGCAGGTGGAGATTCTGGAATCGCTGGAGGCGTTCCCTTCGAGCCTGCCCGCCAAGCGTGAATCCGCCTATGCCGGTTGGGTTTCGATCTCGGTCGGCTGCAATAACACCTGCACGTTCTGCATCGTGCCGTCGCTGCGCGGCAAGGAGGTCGACCGCCGTCCGGGCGATGTGCTCGCCGAGGTGCAGGCGCTGGTCGATCAGGGCGTCCTGGAAGTCACGCTGCTCGGGCAGAACGTGAACTCCTACGGTGCGTCCTTCGCCGATCCCGACGAGGCGCGCGATCGCGGTGCCTTCGCCAAACTGCTGCGCGCGGCCGGGCGCATCGATGGGCTCGAGCGGGTGCGCTTCACTTCGCCGCATCCGGCCGAATTCACCGATGACGTGATCGAGGCGATGGCCGAGACGCCGAATGTCTGCCCGCAGCTGCATATGCCGCTGCAGTCCGGATCGGATCGGGTGCTGAAGGCGATGCGCCGGTCCTACCGCAAGGCGCGCTACCTCGGCATCATCGAGAAGGTTCGGGCCGCGATGCCGCATGCCGCGATCACCACCGACATCATCGTCGGCTTTCCAGGCGAGACCGAGGAGGACTTCCAGGAGACCCTGGATGTGGTCCGGCAGGCGCGGTTCACCAGCGCCTACACCTTCCAGTACTCCAAGCGTCCTGGCACACCCGCCGCGGATATGCCCGACCAGCTGCCCAAGGCGGTGGTGCAGGAGCGCTACGAGCGGCTGATCGCGCTGCAGGAGCAGATCTCCCTCGACGCGAACAAGGCGCTCGTCGGCACCGAGGTCGAATTGCTCGTCGCTGAGGGCGCGGGCAAGAAGAACGCCGCGACCGCCCGTATGAGCGGCCGTGCCCGCGACGGTCGGCTCGTGCACTTCCGCCCCGAAGGCACTGCGGAAAAGATCCGTCCCGGCGACATCATCACCGTCGACATCACCGACGCGGCCCCGCACCACCTGATCGCCGACGCCAACATCAAAACCCACCGCCGCACCCGCGCAGGCGACGCCCACGAACGCGGAATCACCCCCAAAACCGACCCCATCGGCGTCGGTCTCGGCCTCCCCCGCATCGGCGCCCCCACCCCCGAACCCGTCGCCTCAGGCTGCTCGACCGGCTGCGGCGCATGAGCACCCGGTCGGGTGACGAGGAACTGACGCGTCGGGGAGCGGATCCCGCACCGGATGCATCCGAGTCGGATTCGCATGATGCGCAGGCTGATCGCGGGGAGCGTGCAGTTGAGAGTGCCGCGCTGAACGGTGAGCGTCGTGAGGTCGCGTCGAACTCACCCGAGGTGAATTCGCTCGGAGCCGGTCGGGCAGGTGCGGGCGATCCCACAGATGTCTCGAATGCGGGCGAATACGGCGTGGGCTCGCGGTCAGGTGAGGACTCGGGGCAGCGCGTAGGTGCTGCGGACTCGCGTGGACGCAAGGCTGACGTGGATTCGGGATCGGGCGGGGGTGGCGCGGTATCGCGTGCGGGTGACCCCCACGGTGTCTCGAATGCGGGCGAAAGCAGCGCGAATTCGGGTGTCGGGGAGGGACCGGGCGAGGACGCTTCGGACTCGCGTGGACGCAAGGGAGGCCTGGATTCAGGATCCGGCGAGGATGGCGCGAATTCGCGTGCGGGTGAGGATGACGTGGATTCGGGATCGGGCGTGGGCGGCACGGGTTCGCGGGGACGCGAGGGCGGCGCGGCGGATTCGGGACCCGGCCAGGGTGGCGCGGACGCGCGATCGGGTGCGGGGAATGTGAGTACTACCGGACGTAGTGGGGTGACTGCGGGGGATGGGGGCGGTGATGGCACAGTGGATGCGGGTAAGGCAGCGGAGCAGGGATCAGCCGAAGGAAACGAGGGCGCAGTGAACTCGGTCGAGAGCAGTAATGGCTTCGAGCAGTTCAAGGACGATCTCGATGCCGTCGAGCGACGCATCGCGGGCGAGATCGACCCCGGGGTGCGCGCGATGGTGGTCGCGGGCGCGGTCTTCCTGCTGCTGTTTTCGCTCGTGTTGTCGCATGCGGGTGGTGCCCGTGGGTTCGATGTTCTGCTCGGCACCGATGCCGCGCGCGCTGAGCACATCGGTCTGCCGTCGCGGATCTTCGTCTGGTTCGCCGTCCTCTTCGGCATCGGATTCTCACTGCTCGCGCTGATGACCCGCCGCTGGGTGCTCGCCTGGATCGCGGTCGCCGGGTCCGCGATCGGCAGCGTTTTCGGCGTCTTCTCGATCTGGCACCGCCAGACCCCCGGCCTCGGCAACTACCACGGCGCAGGCCCAGGCATCGGCCTCATCCTCGGCACCATCGCCATCATCGTGCTGACCTTCCACTGGATCCGCGTCGTCTGGAGCCGCACCGCCCTGCAACTCGCCGCAGAAGAACAGCGCCGCAACGCCGCAGCCGCCGCCGAGGAACGCGACCGCCGCCGCCTCACCGGCGACTCCTGACCCACCCGGCGCACCCCGGATGCCGGACCTACGCTGAGCCACGCCACTATCGCGCGACCGAGAAGGCCGAGTTCGTGCGAGCGCATGCTCAGACCCATCCAGCGACCGGGCGCTGCCGGTCGGTATCGCTACCCCGGCCGCACAGTCAGCGCGGCCGCACGGCCAGTGCGGAAATCGCCGACTACCAGATCCGTTGCCTGCTTGGATGGTTTCGTGGTTCAGCCTCGAGGTTGACGGAGTCCGCGCTTGCGGTGCTCGAGCCGTCGCGGCATGGATGGTGCCGCTGCGTCAGTGTCCTGCAGCGTTGCCTGTCGGCACGTCTATCCCGGCGCCGCAGATGGCGTGCCAGACGGTCCAGAGCGCGCCGTTGCCGCAGATGGCGCGGTCAGACGGCCCAGAGCGGGCCGTTGCCGATGACCAGATCCGTTGCCTGCTTGGATGGTTTCGAGGTGCCCAGCCTCGAGGCTGACGGGTCCGCGCTTGCGGTACTCGAGCCGTCGCGGCATGGACGGTGCCGCTGCGTCAGTCCTGCAGCGTTGCCTGTCAGCGTGGCTATCCTGGGCCGCGCAGTCGGCGCGGCCGCGCGGTCCGGAGCTCGAGTCCGCCCGCTGGGGACGATGCCACTGGATCGTTGCTGCTCCGGCGCCTGGCTTCCCGTGCACAAGTGTCGGTACGGCTATCGAGGCCCCGCGGTAAGCAGGCTCTCAGCGTGAGCACCCTTCCCGCCCCACTGTCGGTCCGGCCGTATCGGGGTTCCGGTAGTTATCGCGCGAAAAACAACACATATGGCTGGACCAGCAGCGATGGCGGATTGTCGGTACTGCTGCGACGCTTTGGCGAAAGCCGGTGTCCTCTTGAGCTCCCCGCAGAAACTCGCTCCGCTGTGGTGAGGGCTTGGAGTTCGGACTATGTCCGCGGCGTGGTCCCGCTGACGATGAGATGGATGGTGGAGCGACCGACGCTGTACTCCTCGGCTAGGTCGGCCAGGCTCGCGTCATCGTCGGGGTCGTGGTAACGGCGGTGGATCGTTTTGCGTGCTGCGAGAGGCAGTTTCGGCTGTTTTCCCTTGAGCCGGCCTTTGGCGCGGGCCTCGGCCATGCCTTCGCGGGTGCGCAGGTGGTTGAGGTTGGCCTCGAACTCGGCGACCATGGCCAAGGTTTGGAGGAACAGCTTGCCGAATGGGTCGTGCCAGTCGTAGATCGAACTGCCTAGACCGAACAGCACATCGCGTTTACGCAGGTCGGTGAGGATATCCCCGGCCTCGGCCATGTTGCGGGCGAACCGGTCGAACTTGGTCGTGGTCAAGACGACCTGGCGTTGGGTGACGGCCGCGGCGGCGGAGGTGACCGCGGCGAGCGCGTTGTCGAGGCCAGTGCGGTTGCGTCGGGTGGTCCCGGAAAAGCCGGTGTCGATGAAGATCCGTTCGCACGGGACACCGAGTGCGAGAAGTTGATCGGTTTGGATCTCGACGTCCTGTTCGTCGGTGGAGCAGCGGCAGTATCCGACGCGGAACGACTCACCCATGCCTTGGATTGTTCCGGATAGCGGGGGTTGAGCGGGAGGGTTCGTGGAACACCTCTACGGAACACCGGTGACCTGGGGCGGGATTCGCGCGCCGTGGTGTTCCGGTGGCGGATCGGCTTACGGAACACCCCGAGACGTTCACTGAGCACTGGGGTGGTTGTCGCTCATCGGGGTTTGTCGGTTCTTACCGGCTGATCTGGCGTGGAACCGCGACAGTGGCGAGTTTGTCGGGGTTGCGGATGGCGTAGATGTTGGTGATCTTGCCGTCGAGGATCTCGATCAGGAAGACGCCTTCCAGATGGTCGCCGTTGTAGGCGACCATCGCTGGCGTGTTGTTGAAGGTGACCGTCTCGATCCGCGTGTCCGAGGTGCGCCGCCTGGTGTGGAAGATGTTCGCCAGGGCGGCGGCCACCTTCTCGGCGCCCACGACCGGTCGGCGCGCCGCGGTGACCTTGCCGCCGCTGTCGGCGGTCCAGGTGGCGTCGGGAGCCAGCAGCGACAGCAGGCCCTGCACGTCGCCGGTGGTCGCGGCTGTCATGAACTGCTGGGTGATTTGCGTGATCTCGGCTGTGTCGACCGGTTCGAAACGTTTGCGGCGTGCGTCAACGTGCGAGCGGGCACGGTGGGCCACCTGACGCACTGTCATGATGGATTTGCCTACCGCTGCGGCGATTTCGTCGTAGTCGAAGCCGAATACCTCCCGCAGCACGAAGACCGCACGCTCGTCGGGACTCAGTGTTTCCAGCAGCACGAGCATCGCCATCGACACCGATTCGGCGAGCACCAGATCCGCCGCGGCGTCGGTGTCCTCGACGAGCAGCGGTTCGGGCAGCCACGGGCCGATGTAGTCCTCGCGACGGCGCGCGCTGGCCCGCACCGCGTTGAGCGCCTGGCGGGTCACCAGCCGCGCCAGATACGACCTGGTGTCGCGTACGCTTGCCAGGTCCACCTGGGCCCACCGCAGGTAGCTGTCCTGCAGCACGTCGTCGGATTCTGTTGCCGAGCCGAGGATTTCGTAGGCGATGGTGAACAGCAGCGGCCGCAACAGGGTGAATCGTTCGGCGTGCTCGTCGGTCGTCATGCGGACGTTACCGCCGGTGCGGCGGAGTCGGGCTGTGCGGGTCGCGGGCCGCCCTTGGGCCAGAACAGCGAGCCCGGCTTGCGGGCCTCGCGGCGAATCTTCCCGACCCCGACCTTGCAGGTCAATTCCTTGATCCTGGCGCCCGCGCGGCCGCCGATATAGAGGTTCACCGCGATGTCGTCCTTGCGGGCGAGCTGCCGGATGCCGACGTGACGGCCGAGGCTGATGCACGTCCCAGTGAGGGCCAGGTCGATCACGGCGGGTTCGGTGCCCGCGATGTGGCTCAGCACCGTGTTGGCGGCCTGCGCCCCGAGCGGCCCGGCGCCCTGCCCACTCATTCGCAGCGGTTGGCCCGAGGGTGCGGCGGCGTCGCCGGTGGCGACGATGCGGTCGTCGTCGATGCTGGTCAGCGTCTCGTCGGTGAGCAGCCTGCCGAGTGTGTCGGTGCGCAGCCCGCTCGCGGCGGCCAGCCCGGGTACGCTGAAACCCGCGGTCCAGATGGTGAGTGCGCTCGCACGCACCACACCGCCGGTCAACACGACCGCCTCCGGCCGGACCTCGCTCACCCGATCGGTTTCGAGCACGGCGACACCGTGCCGGGACAGCCACTTGGCAACGTATCGGCGACCCCGCGGGCTCAGTGACGGATTCAGGGTTCCGCCGCACACCAGCGTCACCGCGCGTTTCTGTTCGGCCAGTTCGGCGGCCGTCTCGAGGCCGGTCGGCCCGCCGCCGACCACCGTGATCGGAGCATCGAGGGGCAGCTCGTCCAGCCGGGCGCGCAGCCGTTGCGCGGACTCGAACTCGGCGATGGGGAAAGCGAACTCGGCCGCGCCGGGCACCGCCGGTAGTGCCGCGGTGCTGCCGACCGCGTAGATGAGGTGGTCGTAGTCCAGCACACGACCCGACGCCAGGCGCACTGTACGGGCGGCGGTGTCGATGCGCGTGGCGCTGTCGACCACCAGCCGGATGCCCTCGCCGAGCAGCGTGCTGTAGTCGATCGTCGCGTCGCCGGTTCCGGCGACGAACTGATGCAGCCGGACTCGGTCGACGAACTCCGAGCGGGGATTGACCAGCGTGATGTCGGTATCGGTGCGCATCCGCAGGTGGTTGGCCGCGAGTGTTCCGGCGTAACCGCCGCCGATGACAACGACCTTGTAGAGGGTGCCTTGTTGTGTCATGCCCTCAAGACACCACCGACCGCCGGAACATGACACCATCGTGTGTGATGTGTACCACTGCACCCGGGAGTGCGGGATCCCGCTCGATCGCACCTGTGCCCTCGATTCTCAGAACAGGGTGTCGCGGACTCGTAGCGGCCGGTAGCCGGTGGGCCCGAGCGCCGCGAGTTCGGCCTCTATGTCGACCTCGATCGCGCCGAAGAAGTTGATGTTGGCGCTCTGCGCCGGGCTGATGTGGCCCAGCACATCGGCGTCGATGCGGCGGCCCTGACGGCGCATCTGGTCCACAGCTAGACCGTAATACTCTGTGGTCCAGGCGATAACCGCGTTGGTGACCAGGGTCAGGCACCATGCTTGCTCGGTTTGGGCTTCCAGGTGACGGGCACGGAAAGCGCCTTCGTGGGCGTAGATGAGGCCGCGTTTGAGGGCGTGGATGGATTCGCCCTTGTTGAGTTGCCGGGAGATCTTGCGCCGGTAGTCCGGATCGGTGAGGTACCGGCAGGCGTAGATGGTGCGCCGCATCGCGCCGTATTCCTTGAGCGCCGCGGCGAGGGCGTTCTGCCGCCGAGGCCGACAGTTTGCCGACCAGCAGGGACGCGGTGGCGTGCCCGAACTTCAGCGACCCGGCCAACCTGAGCAGGTCGTCGTAGTGCTCGGCGATCAGGTCCAGGTTCAGCTTGCGGGTCAGCAGCGGGCCCGCGATCGGGAACCGCGCCTCGGCGTCGGCGCGAGGTACGGGCCGGTACAGGGTGATCTTGCCCAGGTCGCGGATGCGTGGGGACAGCTGCATCCCGAGCAGGTCGAACAGCGCGAAGTTCACCAGAGTGACCCCGTGGGTATCGGTGGCGTGCTCGGTGATGGGCAGATCCGTTGCGTTGCCCAGGATTTCGTCGAGCACGTAGTGGGCTTCGCGGCGCGTGGTGACGATTACCTTGGTGCCGTAGGTGGTGTGCTGATCGGTGACGTGGGTATAGGTCGACAGGCCCTCCTCAGCGAAGAAGTGATTCACCGCGCGGGCGGTGGTGGACTTGCCGCGAGTGGGGAACCGCTGCCCGTCCGACGAGGACAGGGTGCCGGTGCCGAACACCATGGTCAGTGGCAGTCGTTGGTGGTAGCCGATGATCGCCAGGTTCGCCGCGCGTAGCGTCTCCTCTCGCACATACCACTCCGCGGTCCAGTCCAGGATGTCGTAGGAGATCCCCGACGCGGCAGCCATATTGGTCAGTCCGAGGTTGGTCGAATAGGCCAGCAGGACCGCGATCAGATTGCGTTTCAGCTCCGGGCTTCGGGCCTGCTTGCCGCCCGCGTGGGTGAAGCAGTCCAGGTAGCCGGTGCGTTTGTCCAGCTCGATCAGCAGTGACACGATCGGCGCGAACGGCAGCATCTCGGTCAGCTCGACCTTCAACTCGATGGCCTCGGTCGGGATGTCCTCGGCGGTCAGCGGGGAGATCACCAGATCACCGGCCTCGTCCAGGCGCACTGGCCTGTCCCCGGCGGCCAGCAGCTGCTCCAGCTCGCCGACCGCCGTATGCCATTCGTCGGTGAGCGCGGCCAGCGCGGCAGCCCGGTCGGCTGGTTTGCCGACCAGGCGGCAGAATTCGGTGCGCTGGGGCTCCCACTGCGCGGGGGTGAGCAGGTAGGCGGCCGGATCGGCGTAGCGGCGCGACCCAGGCACGAACACATCCCCGGTGCGCAGCCCGTCCCGCAGCCCGAGCAGCACGCACAGCTCCCAATAGTGCCGGTAGGCCACGGTGTTGCCGCTCGTGCGCGCCTGTTCGAGATAGCCGCGCCACTTGACCGGGACGAATCCCGTCGGTGCGTCGTCGAACACCTTGCGGCGACCGGTCGCGTTCAGCTCGCGCAGCATGTTCACCGCGATCAGCAACTCCGTCGCCGAGGTACCGCCGGCGAACCGGACTGCCGACAACACCGCCGGAGTGAACTTCCGCAGATACGAATACGAGCTGTCGAGCGCGGCCAGATGCCCGTGATCACGCGGCAGCCGTGGTTGGGCTTGAGCGATCGCGGCCCGCAACCGCTCCAACCCGATACCTTCACCCCGGATCAATCCGCCCACATCCTCGTCGGGGATCTGCGGGTCGATCAGGATAGAAAGTAGGTCGTCCAGCAGCGCTTGGCGGTCTTCGCCGGTCTTGGCGCGGTCGGCCAACTGCTCACGCATCCGATTCTCAGCGGCACTGAACTTCCCCGACAATGCTTGATCGAACAGCGCCACCACCTCGTCGAGCACATCGGTGCCCGACTGCGCCAGCACCGTCAACAAAATCGGGTACCGGCGCTCCGGGTCGCGCCGTTCGAGGGCCTGCGGAGTCAGACGGCGGCCCAGCGTGGCCAGGAACCGGCGACGCTCCGCGGGAAGCACCGACAGATCGAGGGTGTCCGCACCCAAGCCCCGCACGAACCCCAGCTTCTCGACCTCGTTGCGCACCGCGGACGCGGATGCCTCCACCGGACCGGTCGACAACCACCGCAACCGTGCCATCCGAATCGAGGAATCGGTGACCAGCAGCGCGTCCAACTCCGCGCAGCGCTGCGGTGTGAACTCGCGCGCGAGCCGATCATAGGTCTCGCGTTGTGCCTGTTCACGCACGCGCACGACGCGGCGAACCACGGTGTCGGGGCTGGGCCGGATCACCCGCGCCGAGATCAGATACTCACACCCCAACCGGAACAACAGCGTCGGCGAATCATGTTCCATCGCCCGCGCCAACAGGAACTCGTCCAGCTCCTTCAACTCCATCGCACCCGCAGTCCGCCAGCTCAGATACTGAGCCACCAACCGCAGATGCTTGGTGCGGGTCTGCGCCCGACGACCGTACGAACGGATCTGCGACGCATCGACTTTCAACTGATCGGCCAACCGGGCCACCGCCACCGGCGGCGCGGCCGCCACCTTGTCCGGCACGAACCCCAACCACGGCAGCGTGCACAACGCCACCGCAAGGCCGAGCTGATCCTCCGGGCCACGCCCCCGCCCTGGTGCGACGAACGCGGTATCAGCGGGGGTCAGCGTGAAGAACCGGAACAGCTCCTCGCGGCTGATCTCCGGAAACTCCCGCAGACGCGCCAACTCCTCAGCCGCGAACACCTGCGTCGCCACGAAACCCGACCTCCACCACGCCGATCAACACCATCGACAGCCAAGCCGAGCACCTACCGCACCCGCCCGCAGCCCGAACCGATCACAACGCCATCGCCGCTGGTCCAGCCATATGTGTTGTTTTTCGCGCGAAAACTACCGGAACCCCGTATCGCATCGACAATCGCAGATCCGATGCCCGATCCGCTCCGGCGGGCTGGCGCTACCGAGGATCTCACTTGTCTCTGCGGTGAATCCGTTCCGCACAGAGATTTCGTGATCGGTGTCTCCGGAGACAGATCGAATTCCACGCGAGTCCGAGACCGAGCCGTGCGGAAGACACGCAGCACTGGCCTCGCGCGTGCCTGGATGGCACTCGTCTCGCCTCCGAGGGGCCGCATCGACGGCCGGGTGCCGATCGCACCGAGTTCGTCTACCGGTCGCGCGACCGTGCGATCGGCGCCACCGCATGGCGGTACAGGGTCAGCGGTTGCTGACTGCGCCCTCTGCGGCCTCGGCCCACTCGCGCCACTGTTTGGCTTGCTCGAGTGCCTTCTCCGCGTCGCGCTTGTTGCCTGCGGCGGTTGCCTTGGCGGCCTGTTCCTCGAATTGGGCGACACGTTCGCGGAATTGGGCGGCCCGGGCCATGGCCTCGGGATCGGTGCGGCGCCATTGGGCGTCGGCCGCGTCGCGGACGCGCTTTTCGATGGTGCGGAGTTTGCCCTCGAGTTCCTGTATGCGTTCGCGCGGGACCTTGCCGATCGTGTCCCATTTGTCCTGGAGTTCGCGCAGGGCGGCGCGGGCGGCGTCCAGACCGGTCGAGGGATCGATGTGTGCGTAGGCGTGCAGCAGTTCTTCCTTGGCGGCGGCGTTCTGCTCGAATTCGGCGTCGCGCTCGGAGACGGCGGCATTGCGCGCGGCGAAGAAGACGTCCTGGGCGCTCTTGAAACGCCGCCACAGTGCCTCGTCGGCCTCGCGCGGCGCACGGCCCGCGGCCTTCCATTCGGCGAGTAGATCGCGGAAAACACCGGCCGTGCCGACCCAGTCGGTGGAACCGGAAAGTTCCTCGGCGCGCACGCAGAGTTCTTCCTTGCGCGACTTCGCGGCCGCGCGTTCGCGGTCGAGTTCGGCGAAGTGCGCGCCACGGCGGCGGTTGAACGCCTCACGCGCCTTGGAGTAGCGCTTCCACAGTGCATCGTCGACCTTGCGGTCCACACCGCGGATGGACTTCCACTCGTCCAGGATTTCGCGCAGCCGATCGCCCGCGGCCTTCCACTGGGTGGATTCGGTGGCGATCTTCTCGGCCTCGGCGCACAGCGCTTCCTTGCGCTCGGTGTGCTCGTGCCTGGCCTTTTCCTTCTCCTCCTTGGCGTGCGCCGCCGCCTCTTCGGAGTGTTCGGCAATGGCCTGCAGTCGCTGGGCGAGCCCCTCGACATCGCCGATGACCGCCGCGGTGGGCAGCGATTCGGCGATGGTGACCGCGGCCGCCTTGGTCTTGCGGGCGTCCGCGCCAGCGGCCAGTCGCGCCTCGAGCAGCGCCACCTCGGTGGCCAGATCGTCGAACCTACGGCCGAAGTGCGCCAGGCCCTCGGCGGCGTCACCGGCCTGCCAGGATCCGACGACGCGCTCGCCCTCGGCGGTCTTCACCCACGCGGTGCCGTCGTCGTCGACGCGACCCCACGCACTCGGATCGCTGACGGTCGGCACGACGACCGGATGCGGATGCTGCTGTGCGGCCGGCCCCGGGGCCGGTTTGACCGCATGCGGCTTGGGATGGGCCGCCGACCCGCCCGGTTTGGGGGCCGGGGCTGGTTTCGGGGCGGCGGAAGGTTTAGGCACGGCGGCCTTCGGGGAATCCGAGGGGCGCGACGTGCTGCCGGGGGTCGCTTTCGCCGTTCCGTTGCTCTCGCTCATTGCTCCTCGTCCCTGCCGCGCGTCACGGCTGCCTGGTTACGCCCTAGCTCACTCCATTGAACCCGGTTTGAGCCCTGTAAACCATCGATCAATGCCCTCCGACTGATGATTCCCAGGGAAATCAACCCGTGATGACCTGGGTTGTAGCACCTCGAACACTATCAATCTCGGCCGAGTTTGCGGCAGAGACACTCGAACCCGGAGGTTGCGGACGCCGCAGCGGTGCTGTGGATCGCGGATTCGGCGAACGACTACGGTTACGGCGTGTTCTCCATTGCGGCCCTGGTCCCGTCGCCGCCGATCCTGGTGCCCGAGCTCTGCGGCGGTCTCGAGCACGCGGCCGGGTCGGATTCCGATGACGCGCCCGCGGTGTTGCGCGCGGCCGCCCTCGCCGCGGTCGACGCGTTGGCCGCGACGACTCGGCACTGGACCGTCGTGGGTGTGGGCGCGGCCGCGCAGGTCGTCGGACCGGACGCGGTCGGCACTTTTCGCGGTTTCGGTGCGGACGTGCACGTCGGGCTTTCGGCGGACGCGCTGTCGCGATCGCGGCGAACATCCGGCGCGGCGGATCCGCAGCAGCCGCTGCCCGCCCTGATCGCCGGGTGGTTGCGTGGTCAGGTCGCACCGGATGCGGTGGCCGCGACGACCCTCGTCGCCGTCGACACACCCGCCGACGAATGCGCCCGGATCGGTGCACAGTTGCGTACCGCCCTGGACGATTCGCCCGAGCAGGCGGGCGTTCTTATCGTCGCGGACGGTGCGGCGACCCTGACCCTCGAGGCGCCGGGCTACCTCGACGAGCGCGCCGCCGACGTGCAGCGCGAACTGGACCGTGCCCTGGCCGACGGCGATACCGCCGCACTGCTCGCCATGGATCCGGCGTTGTGCGCCGAACTCGTGCTATCCGGCCGCGCGGCCTATCAGGTGCTCGCCGGACTTTTCGCCGCCGATTCGGTCGCCCCATCCGTCGAAACCCTGTACAGCGGTGCCCCGTTCGGCGTCGGCTATCAGGTGAGCGTCTGGCGCACATCGGGAGGTGATCGGTGACGACGCCGATCGCCGTCGTCGGGCCCACCGCCACCGGCAAATCCGACCTCGGCCTCGACCTCGCCGAACGACTCGGCGGCGAAATCGTGAACATCGACGCGATGCAGCTCTATCGCGGCATGGATGTCGGCACCGCGAAACTCCTGCCCACCGAACGCCGGGACATCCCGCATCACCAACTCGATGTCCTCGAGGTCACCGAAACCGCGACCGTCGCCGCCTATCAGGCCGCGGCCAGCGTCGACGTGCGCGAGATCATGGCGCGCGGCCGTACGCCGATCATCGTCGGCGGCTCGATGATGTATGTCCAAGCGCTGCTGGATGATTGGGAATTTCCGGCCACCGATCCGACGGTGCGCGCACGCTGGGAAACACTGCTGGCCGAGCGCGGTGTCGTCGCGGTGCACGAGGCGTTGAAAGCGGCCGATCCGGCGGCCGCGGCGACCATCCTGCCCACCGACGGCCGCCGCATGGTGCGTGCGCTCGAGGTCGTCGAACTCACCGGGCGCCCCTTCGCGGCCTCGGCGCCGGTCATCGGAAAACCGCGTTGGGACACCGTGATCATCGGAGTGGACCGCGACACCGCCGAACTCGACGAGCGCATCGAGCGGCGCACCGCGCTGATGTTCGAAGCCGGTCTCGTCGACGAGGTCCGCGGACTGATCGATAAAGGTCTGCGGGACGGCGTCACGGCGCGCCGGGCGATCGGCTACGCACAAGTCCTGTCGTACCTGGACAACGAATACGACCTGATCCACGCGCAGGAACGCACCCTGATCGGTACCCGGCGCTATGTCCGGCGGCAGCGCTCGTGGTTCCGCCGCGATCCCAGGGTGCGGTGGGTGGACGGCGCCGATCCCGATCTGGTCGCGGTCGCGTTGTCCCTGCTCGAGAAAGAACGGACCCCGCAGTGACACGTCGTGTGAGTACCCGAAATGCCTCGGTCCAGGTGTGGCAGGCGTATCTGAACAACCGGACCAAGCGCCACCGCGACGGCCGCTTCCTGGTGCAGGGCGTGCGCCCGATCACGCAAGCGATCGCCAACGACTGGCCGCTGGAGACGATGCTCTACCGCCTCGGCGCGCCGGATCTGTCGAGCTGGGCACGCGAACTATTGGAGACCAGCGGCGTGCCGCAGGTCGGCCTGGTTCCGGAGTTGATGGCCGAACTCGGCGAAAAGTCCACCGGCATACCGGAATTGGTGGCCGTCGCGATATCGAGGCAGCCCGAGCTCGACACCTTCGAGCCCGGCGAACCCGGTGACGCCGCGCCACCTGTCGTGGTGGTTTTCGATCGCCCCAATTCGCCGGGCAATCTCGGCACGCTGATCCGCTCGGCCGACGCATTCGGTGCCAGCGGCATCATCGTGACCGGGCACGGCGCCGACCAATACGATCCGCAGGCGGTCCGCGCATCCACCGGTTCGCTGTTCGCCATGCCGATCCTGCGCGTCGCCGGGCCCGCGCAGGTGCTCGAATTCCGTGACCGGCAGATCCAGCGCGGCATCCCGACCCGCATTATCGGCACCGATGAGCACGGTGCGGACGCGGTTTTCGACTACGACTTCACCGAGGCGACGATCCTTGTCGTGGGCAATGAGACCAGCGGCATGAGCGCGGCCTGGCAGCAGGCCTGTGACGATATGGTCTATATCCCGATGGGCGGCACGGCTAGCTCGCTCGGTGCTCCCTCGGCCGCCGCGGTCGCGCTGTACGAAATTTCGCGGCAGCGCCGTACGTTGGTTCGAGGACGATAAGCAGGGAGAATGCGCGACGTGTCGAATATCGAGTTCACCAAGGGCCACGGCACCGAGAACGATTTCGTGGTGCTGCCCGATCCGGAGGTCCGGCTGGACCTGACGCCGGACCGGGTCGCCGCGCTGTGCGACCGTCGCCGCGGACTCGGCGCGGACGGTGTGCTGCGGGTGGCGCGCGCGGGCACGCTGCGCGACGCCGGTGTGCTCGCCGAGATTCCCGAGGGCATCGCCGATACCGACTGGTTCATGGACTACCGCAATGCCGACGGCTCGATCGCCGAGATGTGCGGCAACGGGGTGCGGGTTTTCGCGCACTACCTGGCGGCGAAGGGACTGGAATCGCGTACGGAGTATGTCGTGGGAAGTCGCGCGGGGGCGCGTCCGGTCAACGTGCATTCCGGTGGGCCTGCCGATGGTGAGGTGACCGTCGGGATGGGGGTCGTACGCGAGCTCGGTTCCTCGAACGCGACCATCGGTGGTTGGGCGCTGCCCGGCATCGGCATCGACGTCGGCAATCCGCACCTGGCCTGCGTCGATGCGAGCCTGTCCGTGGACGCGCTTGCCAAACTCGATCTCACCGTCGCACCCGGCTTCGACCCGGACCTGTTCCCGCAGGGCGTGAATGTCGAGATCCTGACCGCATTGGTCGACGGCGCGGTCGATATGCGCGTGTACGAACGCGGTGTCGGCGAAACCCGTTCCTGCGGAACCGGAACCGTCGCCGCCGCGGCGGCCGCTCTGGCCGCCGACGGTTTCCGCATCGCCACCGACACCGGCGAGGTGCGCGTGCGGGTGCTCGGTGGTGCGGTCACCGTCCGCCTCGCCGAGGGCGCGGCCTGGTTGCGCGGACCGTCTGTGCTGGTGGCGACAGGTCGGATTGCCGAAGACTGGTGGTCGTCGCATTCGCCGAGCTGAGCTCGCTGATACCCCTCGCCTGCGCAAAGGCGGGGACCGACCTCGGGCGTGTCCAGGGATAACCGAATGCGCATCGGTCAGCACTCGTGGCAGCATGGATGTTGTATGACGAAATCGAAGACTTTTGAATTCACTCCGGCCGCCGACGACAACGACCACGTCGAGGCCGTCGAGGACACGACGGAAGACACCGGCGATGTAGTCGCCGAGCACGCCGCGCGGATGCGGCGGTCCGGGTGGACCGCAGACCCGACGGCCGACCCGACCGTCGGCGAGATGCAGCTCGACGAGCGCTCCTCGCTGCGGCGTGTCGCGGGTCTGTCGACCGAGCTCACCGATATCACCGAGGTCGAATACCGGCAGCTGCGACTGGAGCGGGTCGTGCTGGTCGGGGTCTGGACCACGGGCACCGCCACGCAGGCCGAGGCGAGCATGGCCGAGTTGGCCGCACTCGCCGAAACCGCGGGTTCGGAGGTGCTCGAAGGACTGATCCAGCGTCGCGACAAGCCGGATCCGGCCACCTATATCGGTTCCGGCAAGGCCGACGAACTGCGCGCCGTGGTGCTCGAAACCGGCGCGGATACCGTGATCTGCGACGGTGAACTGACCCCGGCGCAGCTGACCGCGCTGGAGAAGGTCGTCAAGGTCAAGGTGATCGACCGGACCGCACTGATCCTGGACATCTTCGCCCAGCACGCCACCTCCAGCGAAGGTAAGGCGCAGGTATCGCTGGCCCAGATGGAATACATGCTGCCGCGACTGCGCGGTTGGGGTGAGTCCATGTCCCGGCAGGCCGGTGGTCGCGCGGGCGGCAACGGCGGTGGTGTGGGTCTGCGTGGTCCCGGTGAGACCAAGATCGAAACCGACCGTCGCCGCATTCGCGAGCGAATGGCCAAGTTGCGCCGCGAGATTCGCGAAATGAAGACCGCACGCGATACCAAGCGGGCCCGTCGCACCTCGAGTGGCATCCCGTCGGTCGCCATCGTCGGCTACACCAATGCGGGCAAATCCAGCCTGATGAACGCGCTGACGGGCGCGGGCCTGCTGGTCCAGGACGCACTGTTCGCGACCCTGGATCCGACCACCCGTCGTGCCGAACTGGATGACGGTCGCGAGGTCGTCTTCACCGATACCGTCGGATTCGTGCGGCATCTGCCGACCCAGTTGGTCGAGGCGTTCCGGTCCACCCTGGAGGAGGTCACCGGCGCGGATCTGCTGCTGCACGTCGTCGACGGTTCCGACCCGTTGCCCGCCGAGCAGATCAAGGCGGTTCGCGAGGTGATCACCGATGTGATCAAGCAGTCGGGGTCACCGGCGCCGCCGGAGCTGTTGGTGGTCAACAAGATCGATGCGGTCGACCCGGTCGAACTCACTCGGCTGCGCGCGATGCTGCCCGACGCGTCCTACGTCTCGGCGCACAAGGGGACCGGCATCACCGAGCTGCGTGAGCGCCTCGCCGAGGTGCTCGGCGGCCTCGACGTCGAAATCAGTGTGCTGCTGCCCTACACCCGGGGCGATCTGCTCGCCCGTATCCACGCGGACGGTCGCATCACCACCTCCGTGCACGAGGAGGGCGGCACCCGGGTGCGCGCCCGGGTCCCGCACGCACTGGCGGCGGCGCTGTCGCAATACGCGCACGCGGGTGGATCGTCCGAGACGAACGGCACGGCGTCGTCCGAAGCAAATGGTTCCGCGCACTGAGTCGCTGAATGAGGGCGGAGTCGGCCGGGTTCGCTTGCGAACCGGCCGGTCGGTAGCGAATGCTCGGCACATCCGGTGCGACACAGGCGAATTCGTTGCGCTATCGTCATCGAATCGACATCAGGAGGGTTAAATGTCGCATGACCACTCCGGTGCGGCCGATTCGGGTGATCGGCGCTCCGGTGATTCGTCGCTCGCCGCCCCGGTGCTGAGTGACGGTGCGCCACTGTCGGTTTCGCTCACCGATACCGACATGCGGGTGCTCGACACGCTGCTCGCGCCGCTGCGCGCGTGGACGAGTCCGCGGTTCTACGGCCTGGAGAACATTCCTGCCGAGGGGCCGGTGCTGCTGGTCGGCAACCATAATCTGATGGGCGGCATCGATGCGCCGCTATTGCTGCCCGAGGTGCTACGCAGGCGCGGTCGACTGATCCGCGGGTTGGCCGAGAATGTGCTCATCAGTGTGCCCGGCATCCGTCAGCTGCTGCACCACTTCGGCACGGTGCGCGGCAACCGTCGCAACTGCCTGGCGTTGCTGGCCCGCGGCGAGGCCGTCATCGTGTTTCCGGGCGGTGGTCGCGAAGCGGTGCGCCGTAAGAACGAGAAGTATGTCCTCAAGTGGGAGGGCCGCTCCGGCTTCGCGCATATGGCGATCGAGGCGGGCGCGCCGATCGTGCCGGTGGCGATGATCGGTGTCGACGATGCCTACGACATCGTTTTCGACGGTGACCATCCGGTCATGCGACCGCTGCGCTGGGCCGTAGAGGCGCTCGGCTTGAACCGGGACCTGACCCCGCCGCTGATCCGCGGCGTCGGACCGACCGGCATCCCACGTCCCGAGCGGTTCTACTTCTCCGCCGGTGCGCCGATCGACCCGGCGCCGTGGCGTGACGCGCCGGATAAGCATGCCGCCGCGGTGGAACTGCGTGATGTGGTGCGCAAGGAGCTGGAGGAGGAACTGAAGTTCCTGTTCAGCGAGCGCGATCGTGATCCAGGTCGCACCCTGTTCGGGCGACTGCGCAGTCTGTTCTGAGTCTGCTCTCAGTTATTTGTCAGTAACTCTCCATATTTTGGCCGAATGGCTGGAACGAGAGTACGTATGGCGGCGGTAGCGGGTGTAGCGGCAGTTCTGGTGGGATTTCCAGCTGCATCGGGTGGCTTTTTCGCGTCCGCGGCCACAGGGGCCGATCCGGTCGTCGCATCCGGCAAAATGCTCACCTCGTCGCGCTCGTCCGATGGATCGTATGTCGCTGACGTCGCGGTCGAGGACAACCGCAATCTGACGCTGCAGGTGTACTCGGCCGCCATGGGCAAGAACATCGAGATCCAGGTGCAGCGCCCCGCGGACACGTCCGTACCCCGACCAACCCTGTATCTGCTCAATGGCGCGGGCGGCGGCGAGGATTCGGCGACCTGGCAGGCGCGGACCGATGCCGCGCAGTTCTTCGACGACAAGGATGTGAATGTCGTCACACCGGTCGGCGGCCATTGGAGCTACTACACCGACTGGCGCACCCCCGATCCAGAGCTCGGCGTGAACATGTGGAAGACCTTCCTCACCGAGGAACTGCCCCCGCTCATCGATAGCGGGCTCGGCGCCAACGGCATCAATGCCATTGCGGGCCTATCGATGTCGGGTACTTCGGTACTGCAACTCCCCATCGCCGCACCGGGCCTCTACAAGTCCGTGGCCGCCTACAGCGGTTGCGCGCAGATTTCCGACCCGGTCGGCTACAACTTCGTCAACTCCGTGGTCGCCGTCGGCGGTGGTGATTCGGCGAATATGTATGGGCCGCAAGGTGATCCGATGTGGGCCGCCAATGATCCATACGTGCACGCCGACCAACTGCGCGGCCTGAACCTGTTCATCTCCGACGGCTCCGGCATCCCCGGCCAATGGGACACCCTCAACGGCGAGCATGCCCTGTCCGGCATGGGCGGTCTCGCGAACCAGGTCGCCCTCGGCGGCGCACTCGAAGCCGCCACCAACTACTGCTCACACAACCTGCAGTCCCGCCTGAACCAACTCGGCATCCCCGCCACCTACGACTTCCAGTCCACCGGCACCCACTCCTGGGGCTACTGGGAAGACGCCCTGAAGGCCTCCTGGCCCGTCCTCGCCCAGGGGCTCGGCCTGCCCGCCTGACTGGACGAACGGTCGCCGTGCGACGGTGCGGGCAACCTCGAGCGAATCCCCATGAGCGCATTCTCGCCGCAGCGGGCAGCTGGGGTGGCAGGTGAGGGTGGGATTTCAGGGTGGGAAGTGAACGGGGGTTCTTGTTGCGGGTAACGTATGGGGGAACGACGGGTCGGTGTGGACCGGCCGTGGGGTCACTAGGAGGTTGGCGTGGAGCGCACACTGTTCGAACCCGAACACGAGCTGTTCCGGGAGTCGTTCCGCAAGTTTCTCGATCAGCACGTCGCGCCGAATCACGCGAAGTGGGAAGAGCAGGGCATTGTCGACCGTGAGGTCTGGCTCCAGGCCGGTAAACAGGGATTCCTCGGCATGGCCATGCCGGAGGAGTACGGCGGCGGCGGGGTCAAGGATTTCCGCTACAACGCGATCGTCGCCGAGGAGTCGGTGCGCGGCCAGTACTCCGGCCTCGGCTTCGCCCTGCACAACGATGTGATCGCGCCTTATCTGCTCGAACTCGCCAACGATGAGCAGAAGCAGCGCTGGCTGCCCGGCTTCTGTTCCGGCGAGATCATCACCGCCATCGCGATGACCGAACCGGGCACCGGCTCCGACCTCCAGGGCATCAAGACCCGCGCGGTGCGCGACGGCGACGACTGGATCCTCAACGGCGCCAAAACCTTTATCACCAACGGCATCAACTCCGATATCGTCATCGTGGTCGCCCAGACCGATCCGGACAAGGGCGCGATGGGCTTCAGCCTGCTCGTCGTGGAACGCGGCACACCCGGTTTCGAACGCGGCCGCAACCTCGACAAGCTCGGTCTCAAGGCGCAGGACACCGCGGAGCTGAGCTTCACCGATGTCCGCGTTCCGGGTAAGAACCTGCTCGGCACCGAGGGCATGGGGTTCATCCACCTGATGAACAATCTGCCGCAGGAACGCCTGTCGATCGCTGTCATGGCGGCCGCGGCCATGGAAGCCTGCCTGGAGATGACGATCCAGTACGTGCGCGACCGCAAGGCCTTCGGTAAGCCGATCGGCGCCCTGCAGAACACCCGCTTCGTGCTGGCCGAACTGGCCACCAAGACCACCGCCGTCCGCGTCCTGGTCGACCGCTTCATCGAGGACCTCAACGCGGGCAAGCTGTCGGTCGAGGACGCCGCCATGGCCAAGTGGTGGAGCACCGAGGAGCAGCTCTACCTCATCGACCGCTGCCTGCAGCTGCACGGCGGGTACGGCTACATGAAGGAATACCCGATCGCCAAGGCCTACATGGACGCTCGCGTCCAGACCATCTACGGCGGCACTACCGAAATCATGAAGGAAATCATCGGTCGGTCCCTGAAACTGAGCTGATACCAACCGATTTCGCGTTCCAGCCGCAGGCTCCGGTCTGCGGCTGGGTGATCGAGCCTGTTGCGCCACCGGCCGAAGTTGTCTAGTCCTGTTATCGGGCCACCGCGGTTCGAAGGGCGAGGGAGAAGGTAGGTTGGGCACAGTGACGGAGCAGGCCCTCGGGCACGAGCACACATTCGGTACGAGCGCATTCGCGACCACATCCGATGGCCGTCGACTGCACTACATGGTGCGCGGAACCGGTGCTCCGACCGTGGTTTTCGAATCGGGTATGGGCTTTTCGCGGTCGATCTGGGGGTTGGTGCAGCCGGTGGTGGCCGAGCGCGTACGCGCCGTTGTCTACGACCGCGCCGGGAGCGGTCGCAGCGATGACGATCCGAACCCACGCACCCTCACCCGGATGGCCGACGACCTCGCCGTGGTGCTGGCGGAACTGGGGGAGGGTCCCTTCATTCTCGTCGGACACAGCTGGGGCGGCCCCATCGTCCGGGTCGCCGCGACCGCGGATCCGACCCGCATCCAGGGAATCGTGCTGGTCGATCAGAGCGACGAGAACTGCGAACTGTATTTCCTCCCCTCGGCGGAGAAGCGGTACGCGATGACCAGGGTCCTGCTGCCCAAACTCGCCCGCTCCGGCCTCTACCGCCTGCTCGGCAGCCGGATCGGCAGTAAACAGCCCGCCGATATCGCCGCCGATCACCGCGCCGAGGATTTCACCCCGCGCGCCGCGCGCACCATGCTCGCCGAACAGGACCAATTCAGCGCAGGCCTGCGAAACCTCCGCGACCAACCGCACGAACTCGGCGCGGTGCATGTCAGCGTCATCACCGGCACGAAACTTCCGAGAACCGACAAGACCACCCGAATCGCCCTGACCGCCGCCCACCGCCGCACCGCCGCCGCCCTCCGCAACGGCCGGCTGGTCGAGGCCGAGCGCTCGGGTCACCTCATCATGTTCACCGAACCCGACCTGATCGTCGACGAAATCCTCCGCATCGCGGACCGCGCCTAGGACCGGGTCCCAAGGGCAGCAACGGAATATGGGGCAGGGTCGGTAGTAGTCAATACAAGGTCCCTACGGCCCTTCCGGCTTCGCGCGCGAAAACCCTATGGTCAGAGCGTGGTAGGAGGGTGGGCCGGGGGGCTCGATCCCGCGGAAATTCGAACTCGCGAAGAATTCGCCGCTGCGCTGTCGGCCTTGCGCGTCGCGGCGGAGCTGACTGTCCGTCAGACCGTGGAACTTTCGGGATGTCCGCAGGGCACACTCAGCGGATGGTTTGCGGGACAACATGTTCCGACCGACGGCAATGAGAAGATGTTTCGCGCGGTGCTCGCCGTCTGCGGTATCGGCACGCGGGCGGAGCAGGAGCCCTGGCTGACCGCGGTCCGTCGGGTGCGCGGTACCACCGGGCGTCGCCGCCGCGATGACGAGAGTCCGTATCGAGGGCTGGAGCCGTTCCGATTCGATGATGCCGGTTGGTTTTTCGGACGCGCCGAACTCACCGCGGAATTGGTGGGCAAGGTCGATGTCCTGCTGCGCGCGCGGGGACGACCGCGCATTCTGTTCGTCATCGGAGCGTCGGGATCCGGCAAATCCTCCTTGTTGTCGGCGGGTCTGCTGCCCGCGCTGCAGGAGGAGGGACTCACCGCCGGTGTCGCGCTGCCGGGCACACATCCGCTGGACGCACTGCGCGAACTCGAAGAGACCGAGGTCGTCGTACTCGATCAGTTCGAGGAGACCTGGACCCAGTGCGAGGACGAGGTGCAGCGGGCGGCATTCCTGGAGGCGATCGCCGACCACCAGAGCACCCGAACGGTTTTCGTGCTCGGCCTGCGCGCGGACTTCTACCGGCACGCCGCGGAGGAATCGGTACTGCACGATGCGCTGGCCGCGAATACGGTGCTGGTCCGGCCGCTGAGCAGTGACGGCGTGCGCGAGGTCATCGTCGAACCGGCGCGCAAAGCGGGCTGGACCGTGGACGAGGACCTGGTGCAATTGCTGCTGCTCGAACTCGCACCGCACGGCTCCCGCGCAGCACACGATGCGGGTGCCCTGCCGCTGCTTTCGCACGCCCTGCTGCAGACCTGGCAGCGTGGTACCCGGCGGCGGATGACCGTCTTCGACTACAACGCGGTTGGGCGGATCGGGGGAGCGATCCAGCGCAGCGCCGACGCCGTCTATTCCGATCTCACCACCGCGCAACGTCAGATCGCGCGCCGCACCTTCCTGCGGTTGGTGACCATCGACGAAGAGAGCGTGACCCGGCGGCGGGTGCATCGTTCGGAACTGTTCTTCGACGACGACACCGCCGCCGACGTCAATGCCGTGATCGATCGCTTCTGCGCCCAGCGCCTGCTCACCTGTGAGGAGGAGACCGTCGAGATCACCCACGAGGCGATCATCGGCGCGTGGAACCGATTGTCGGACTGGGTGGACAGTGATCGCGGCGGCCTCATCGTGCACCGCAGACTCACCCACGCCGCCCAGGTCTGGCACGACAGTGGTTGCGATCCGGGCGAATTGCTCGGCCCGGCAAGGCTGCCGCTGGTGCAGGAATGGGCGAGCACCGGCGGTCACCACCGCGACCTGAATCAGCGCGAACGCGACTATCTCGCCGCCAGCTCAGCGAAACAGCAAGCCGCGATCCTCGCCCAGCGCCGCCGCACCCGCATCCTGCAGCGGCTGGTCGCGGCATTGGCGATGGCTTCGGTGGTTGCCCTCGTGCTTGCGCTGGCGGCCTACACCCAGCAGCAGAGTGCCGCGCAGGCGCGCGATGACGCGATGTCCCGGCAGATCGCACTGCAGGCAGTTCGATTGCGGGACAAGGACCCCGCGCTGTCGGCGCAACTGGCCTTGGCCGCCTATCGGGTCGAGCCGACATTGGAAGCGCGTTCGGCGCTATTGGATTCGAGCGCCGTGCACACGCCGGTGCGGTTCGTCGGGGAACACGCGGGGCGCACGGTCGTCGCCACGGATTCTCGTGGCACGCTGCTGGCCCTCGGTGCCGTGGATGCGACGGTCGGCCTCTACCAGGTGAGTGGGGGCACTACCCCGGCGAGCGAGGTCGGTCGGATCCCGGCACCCGCGGGACCGCCTGGGCCGCAGCCGATGGTGTTGGAGATCGGTCCGGGTGACGATGTCCTCGTCCGGATCACCGCCGGTCGGATCGAGCTGTGGAATGTCGTGGATCCGCGTGCACCGCATCTGCTTTCGACCGTGCACAGTCCCGGGGTCACCCACACCGGTGTGGCATTCAGCCCGGACCGACGCCAACTCGTCGCTGGCACCACCGATACCGGGCTGGCCAGATGGGATATCGCCGATCCCGCCCACCCGGTCGCCTTGCCCATGCTCGTCCTGCCCGCCGGTTCCCCGGTTGTGGCGTTCAGCCTGGACGGCACAATGCTGGCCGCGGCGGGACCCGAAGCGTCGGTGCGAATCTGGCGTCTGAGCGGAACCAACGCAGAGCAGGTCTTCGACCACGCTCGAGACGGTTCCACCGCGCAGGCGTTGGCGTTGCGGTTCAGCCCCGACAGCAAAACCCTTGTCGCGGGCGGCCGATCGCGCGAAGTGCTGCGCTGGCGCCTCGACGATCCGGGCGCACCGACCGAGTTGCCGAGACTGCGCGGATTCGACAGCTACATCAACGATCTGATCTTCAGCCCCGACGGATCCCGACTCGCCGCGGGCAGTTCCGATCACAGCACCCGCATCTGGAACACCACCACCGAATCGACCGAGCCCGAGCTGATCCTGCCGAATCTCGCGATCGTTGTCTCGGTGCGCTACGCGCTCGGTGGACGCATGATCATCACCGGTGACGAGACCGGCGTGGCACACCTGTGGCCACTGCCCGGCCCGGTGTTGCGCGGTGCGCAAAGCACCATCTATCAGACACCGATCGAGCGCACCGGCACCCGATTCCTCACCGGAACCGGCGCGGGCGACAGTCGTCCTCGCATCTGGGATATCACCGACCCGGCCACTCCGATCGACTACCCGGCGCTCGGGGTGGCCGATGACGAAAAGACCTGTGGTGCCGTCGCGTTCTCTGCCGACGGCACCCGCGCCGCCATCGGCACCCGCACCGGCCATATCTATCTCTGGGAGGTCCATGATCCCCGTCAGCCGCATCGGCTCGGGCAACCGATCGAAGCCGTCGAGGGCATCGTGGCCGCGATCGCCTTCAGCCCCGACGGATCCGTACTCGCGGTCGTCGGACAGGACAATCCGATCGCCACGATATGGAACCTCACGGACCCGAACACACCACAGCCCATCGCCGCCCTCGATCTGAAAGAGGCGTTGCCGAATCTGGTCGCCATCGACTCGACCGGCACCCTGCTCGCCATAGCCACCACCGATGACGTCGTGCGAGTATGGGACATCCGCGAGCGCGGCCGACCGCCTCGAGAACTGCCGTCGCTCAAAGGTTTCGACAACGACGTGGCCTCGGTGGCCTTCAGCCCGCAAGGCCGGACGATCGTCGCGGGCAGCACCGATCACACCGCCCGACTCTACGACCTGTCCGATCCCGAAGATCCGCGCGACCTCGGCACGCTCGACGGACCACCCGACCCGATCATCACGGTGAACTTCAGCCCCGACGGCCGCTACGTCGTCG
The DNA here is from genome assembly GCF_001613225.1 of Nocardia pseudovaccinii NBRC 100343. Classification (GTDB taxonomy): domain Bacteria; phylum Actinomycetota; class Actinomycetes; order Mycobacteriales; family Mycobacteriaceae; genus Nocardia; species Nocardia pseudovaccinii. The sequence continues at coordinate 9,017 of NZ_BDBY01000039.1, read as the reverse complement.
GTGGCGGTGAGGGCAGCGATATCTGGATCTGGGATGTCATGGATCCGGATCGGCCACGCCGCGTCGCCGTGCTGACCGCATACACCGGCCGGGTCAACGACGCGGGCTACGCACTGGGCGGCCAACTGCTCATCGGCGCCGGTCCCGATAAAGTCGTGCGGCTGTGGGCGACCGATCCGGACCGCGTCGCCGATGCGCTGTGCGATAGCGGCAGCACCGGACTGAGCGCGGCCGAATGGCAGCGCTACCTGCCCGGCGTGCCGTCCCGACCGCTCTGTTCGACACGCTGACCCGCCGCGCAGCGCCTGTATGGACCTTGTATGGACTGTTCCGCATGGCGTTATCGCAGGTCGGACGATTGCGGAGCACTACTTCCGACTCAGGGACAACTATCATGTCGATACCTCTGCCAACCGTGAAACCGGACCCGGCACCGGGATTCCAACGTGCGCTCGGTGTTTTCCACCGTGCTGCTCGGCAGGTGCCCGCCTACGCGGACTTCCTCGCCGCGCACGGCGTCTACCCCGCCGATATCCACACCCTTGCCGATTTCGCCAATGTCCCCGCCATGACGAAAGAGAACTATCTGCACCGATATCCGCTCGACGCGCTGGTCTGGCGCGGCGATATCACCAGAGCCGGAACGTGGTCCACGAGTTCCGGTTCCACCGGACACCCGACCTATTGGCCGCGCGATATCGCCTCCCTCGACGAGAGTACCGAACTTTACGCGCGGATCTTCCAGCAGTGCTTCGGATCCCAGCGCCGTTCGACGCTGCTGGTGATCGGCTTTGCCATGGGCAACTGGATCGGCGGCACCTACACCTACACCGGTGCGCTGATGCTGCGCCGCCGCGGCCATCGACTCTCGGTCATCGCCCCTGGCATCGACGCCGAAACGATCCTGGACAATATCGCGACGCTCGGCCCGCGCTATGACCAAGTGGTGCTCGCGGGCTATCCGCCGTTCATCAAGGATGTGCTGGACCGCGCGTCCGAAGCGGTGCTGAGTCAGGATCTGCGAATCCTGTTGGCGGGGGAGGCGATCAGTGAGAACTGGCGTGACTGGGTGCTGCGGCGGATCGGCAAATCCGGTGACCCCACCGCAACCTGTCTGATGTACGGCACCGCTGATGCGGGCATCATGGGACACGAGACCGCGACCACCATCGCCGTGCGCCGACTGGCCGCGCGACAGCGCGTCGTCGGCACGGCACTGTTCGGTGCGGACGAAATCCAGCCCACCCTGGTCGAATACGATGCCGACTACCGCTTTGCCGAACTCGATGCCGAGCAGCGCTTCCTGTTCACCGTCGATACCGCGATCCCGTTGGTGCGCTACCGCATAAACGATCGGGGTGCGCTGTTCTCGGCCCCCGAGCTCGCGGATCTGGTCGGCGACAACAATATTCCGATTACCGCCTCGACCGCTTCGTGCGGATTCCTGGCGCTGCACCGGCGCACCGATATCGCCGCGTCCTTCTACGCGCTGAAGATCTACCCGGACAGCGTGCGAATGGCCTTGGAACATCCGGACATAGCCCCGACGGTGACCGGAAAGTTCGTACTCGCCACCAGCACCGGCAGGCAGTTCGAGCAGACCCTCACCCTGCGGGTCGAATTGCGCGCGGGCACGCACCCGATCGAGGGGTTCGCGGTGCGGCTGCGGCGGGCGGTCGTGGACGCGCTGGAACATACCAACACCGAATACCGCCGCCTGCACCGGACGCTGGGCGCGGCCGCCGAGCCCGAGATCAGCCTGCGGCCCTTCGCATCGGCCGGATTCGAAGCCGATATCAAACATCGCTGGACGGAGCGTGCGGCATGATCGAGATACTGCACCCTGAAAACGATTCCGCGCGGATCGCGGAATTGCTCGCACCCGGCTCCGGATTCCGCTACGTCGATGCGTGGGACGGCTGCCTACCCGAACTGGCCGCCCTCGACCATCCCCGGCTCGTTGCCGCCACACCGCAGGCACGAGCGGATATGGCGAATCACATCGCGTCGCTGCGCCGTAGCGGACCGGCCGCTCGCTTTATCGTCTTTCCTTGGCGTCGAACCGTGGTGAAACTGCCCGATGCCGAACACTTCTGGCGACTGCGCACGGCCCGCAACCGATTCCTGATCGCAACCCACGAGCAGCGAACCTGGTCGGAGGCTTTGATCGGCATCGCCGGGCTGAGCGTCGGCGCGGCGGCGCTCTCGGTCTGCTCGCTGACCGGCGCGCGACGCTTCCGCCTCGCCGAACGCGACACCCTCGGCACGACGAATCTCAACCGCTTGGCCGCCTCGGTCTGCGATCTGGGGGAGTCGAAACTGACACTCGCGCAACGCCGCACGCTGGAGGTCGACCCCTACACCCGGATCGATGCCTTCCCGCACGGCTATGTGCCCGAGTTCGCGGATGACTTCCTCGGCGGGCATGGCACCGAGCAGTTGGCGGTGCTGCTCGAGGAAATGGACGATCTGCCGATGAAATTCGATATTCGACGACGCGCGAAGGCAGCCGGAATTCCGGTCGTCATGGTCACCGACAACGGCGACAATGTGCTTCTCGATATCGAACGTTACGACCTCGACCCGGCCTATCCGATCCTGCACGGGCGTGTCGAATTCGCGGCGCACTGGTCGCTCGCCGAACTCGGCGATCCGGACCAACGGTCGCGGCTGGTCGGTGCCATAGTCGGCGGCGGACTCACCTCGCGGCTGCGCTATTCGCTCACCCAGGTGGGCCATACGCTGCCGAGCTGGCCGCAGCTCGGCACCGCGGCGACCATGGCCGGCGCCGTCGGCGCACTGGCCGCGCGTTTGATCGCGTGCGGTGACAGGCTGCGCTCCGGGCGCTATCGGGTGGATCTCGACGAACTGCTGCTCGGTGTGTCAGCCGTGAGTACGTCGTCGTGACCGTTGCGGCGGCACCAGCTGAGCAGGTAATGCGCGTGCACGCCGCACCACCGGTAGATCGCATTGGCGGTCAGCGGTAAGTCGGGATCGTGCTCGCCGCGTTCGAGCACGATCGGCCCGATATAGACGCTGGCCACCTTATTGGCGGTATTGAGACCGACCCGGGCGGCCTTGGCCAGTGAAACGGCATCGGTGGCGCGACCCGCGGCAATGGCTCCGGCCAGCCGCGCGGCCGTCTCACCGCGCTGCCCCTGGAACAGCCGATACAGCGGGGGCGGCGTGGCCGGCGGCGGCTCGAGATGTGGCCGCCGTCCGGTCGCCGCCGGGGGAATCGCCTCCAACAATGCCGGGACGCCAGAGGATTTCGAATAGAAGCCAGCCAATTCCGAAGACCTGAGCAGTGCTTCGTCCAGATGGTCGCGCTCCATGCTGTGCCCCTGCGCCGCCATCAGCACCGCGGCCTGGCGTTGCGCCGAACCCAGCATATCCAGCACGTCCAAGCCGTCGAAGCCGTATTCCAGCGCCGGATCGTTCCAGATCAGATCGGTGATCACCACATCGAAGCGGACCTGGTGCACGACCTCGCGCCGCACGGCCTGCCGGTCCAGCGCCACCGCGACGGTCGAACCAGCGAATGCTTGTTTCAGTACCGGCTCGATGACCCGACCCAGCGGCGAGGCCACCAGTATTCGCAGGTGCCCCATATCCCGTTCGAGCAACATATTGCCCGCACCCAGGCTCATCGGGTGATTCTTACACCCGTCGTGATCGGGTGCAGGCGAATTGCGGTACAGCACAGTGAATTTCCAGGAACTGATCCCGGTGAAATGTTTGGCTACCGGTGTGCAATGCCCAGAGTGTGCCCATGCGAACCCGAAGACTACGCGTCCTGCGGGAACTGTGGGGCGCCCTCGCGCCGAGTGGATCCTGTGGAGGGGAGGACACAGCCGACCGGTCCCGGTTCGCTGCGTCGTGACGAGGCCACCCGGTATCATTGCGCGGCCGTCCATTTGGACAGTGTGCTCGCCACCGAGGTGGTCGAGAAGGTGTTGGAAGAACCGCTGCGATCGGTCGCTCGTTCACCCGGGGTGGATCTGGTCGCGGTGGCCGAACACGCGGTGGCCGCCCGGACTCGCCATCCGATCCGTGATCTGGCGCTGTGCACTGTGCACTGTGCACTGTGCTACGTGCGAAGGCGCCGGAAGCTGGCGCGTCAGCAGAACGAGATCAGCCAGGTCTTCACCTTCGATCACGGTGCGCTGCTGAGTATTCGGGAGGCGGCTAGTGAAAGGACAGCCCGAACCGGCATCTGCTCGTCGGAGTCTTGTATGCCGTCGCCAGGGCGGTGGTCGGCATCGGCTCGGTGGCCGGGTGGTGACGGCCCTGGAGGCCGCCGCCACCTCGATCCTCGGCGGCTGAGCGACGACGGTGTCCGGCGGTTCTCATGGCGACATGCTGGTCGTTCGGGACGGCGCGATCGTCTCCGCATCCATTCGCGTGGCCTGACGCAGCAGGGCGGCGATGGTCGCGGCGGTCCAGCCGAGTTCCGCGCCGGGGCGGGTGGCGATGTACCCGGCGATCTCTTCGACTGTCCAGGCGTGGGATTCGGTCAGGCCAGCGGCGAGGTGGCGGATGTATGCGGCCGACGGTGGGTTGCCGGGCAGGTCGGTGTAGCGCCAAGGCGCGGTGATGGTGAGGACCGGATTCCCTTCGAAAGTGCCGGTGCAGACCAGGGTTTCGTAGCGACCGGGACCGAGTGTCACGCGGCCGTGGGTGATCGCTTCGCGCAGGTCCAGGTCGGTTCCGGGGGTTCGGTACATCTCCTGGGCGGCGATATCGCAGAACTGGTCGATGGTGACCAGATGGGCGCGGGCGGCGGTTTCACCGGACGCGTCGGGATCGTAGAAGGCTCGGCCGCCGGTCCAGGTCAGGGATTCGGTGGCGAAATATTGCAGGCCGGGCAGCGTCAGCGGTACCGATCGCAGCGGTTCGGCCCCGTGGCGGCAGCCGGGCAGCGTGATCGCGCCGCCGTCGGGTGTCCCGCCGACGAGGTAGCAGCGGAGGCGGCTCAGATGCATATTCGAGCCGTACGACGCGTACCACACGGTCTCGGTCATGGCGCTGATTCGGGCATCGCACCCGCCTTCGGGTCGGAAATCGCCTATGACACGAGCATGCCACGGGTGGCGGTATCAGCGCATTGCGACCGTGAGCACGTCCGGTACCAGCGAGTGCGGCAGTGGGCGACGCACCGGCCGCTGTTCGACAACGGTGAATCCGGCCGCCTGGACCAGCGAACGCATCTCCTCCGGCGGCGGAAAGTAGGCGAGCCCCCGCACCGCAGGCGGCTGTAGCGCCATTGCCCACCGGCTACGCGGATTATTGATCACGATCGCGAGCAACCCGCCGGGCGCCAGCACCCGATGGAACTCCGCGAGTGCCGCCGCATGATCGAAGAAATGGAAGGCGTGCGTGGACACCACCGCCTCCACCGCACCGTCGGGCAGGCCGAGATCCTCGGCTCGGCGATTGCGCCAGTTCACCCGATCCGATCGTGACCGCGCCCGCCTCAACATCCCCACCGACGCATCGCAGCCGTACACCACATCCGGGTGCAGTTCGCGTTCGATGCGGGCGGCGAGAATGCCGGTGCCGCAGCCGATATCGGCGATCCGCCGCGCCCCGCCGATCCGCAATTGCGCGATGATCTCGTCCTGTGGTGGGCGATAGGCCACCCGTTGCAGCATCGGGAAGTTGTAGAGCTGCGCGGCTCGGTTCCAGCCGTGGGTCACCAGCCCGTTGAGTGCGCGTGTTGGCGATTCCGATATCGCAGACATCGCTGTCCCTTCGAAGACGTCACCACAGCCTAAGTTGTCTGGGACGGAATCGGAACTCTGGTCCGTGCTGTGCTGGCGGCGTGGCTGACTCGTGGGGATATAGATTTCCGCAAAGAGTGATGTGTCAGTCCGCTGAGCGTTGCTGTCTCAGGAGGTTATTTGACGGTGATCTGGAAGTTCAGTGTGCCATCGGTGCTGGTGGTATTGAGCGCCTGCGTGATGAGACCGCCGATATCCAAGGGCTGCACGGCATTTGCCGCCAGCGCGGCCACGGGCCGCACGAGCGGGATCATGGCCGCCAGATCCGGTCCGATCTGGTCGAGCCGCACGGAAAGTTGCCGCAGCAACGGCACGAGCCCGACCGTCTCGTTGGTATCGGTCAGGTAGTCGGCGGGCACATCGCCCTTGCGGATCACCCGCGCGATCGAGGCCGCCACTTCACCCACTCGCGGTCCGAACGCGGCCCACGGTCCGGAGGCATCGTGCAACGCGGGCCCGGACCACGACATATCGGTGGCCTCGGTCTGGAAGGCGAGCAGCATGTCGCGGATGACATCCGAACGGGCGAGCAGCATGGCCGCGAGCAGATCCGTGGACCGGGACAGCTGCGGGACGACCGCCTCGGTCCCCGCCAGTCCATGGCTGAAGGTTTCGATAATGGCGCCCATTGCCTGCGGATCGAGCTGGTTCAGGATGCGGGTCGCCGTTTGGGCAACTTCCGGGATGGAGATCGGCATGACGATCTTGTCCGCGGCCACCGTCTGCCCGTCGCGCAGATACGGGCCCGCACCGCCGCCGCGCGGGCGGAAGTCCAGATAGGACTCGCCGAGTCCGGACAGACTCTCGATCCGCGCAATGCTCGAGGTCGGGATGTGGTACTTGTCATCGACGCGGAAGCGCACGGAAACCTTTGTACCGGTATGCGATACCGAGGTGACCTGGCCGACCTCGATGCCGGACAGCAGCACCTTGGACCGAGGCAGCAGACCGCCGGAGTCGGTGAGCACCATGGTGGCCTCGGTGTACTCCTCGAGCCAGCCGACCTTTATCACACCGAAACTCGAGTAGCTGCTGCCGATCACCAGGATCGCCGCGATGGCGGCCAGCGAGACGGCCGAACTCGGTTTGACGGCAGGGGATTTCATCGCACCATGCCGATCATGCGCAGGCTCGCGATAATGCGATCGACCTGGTCATCGGTGGATACGGCCGAGTCCTCGACGCCGATTCGGGTCAGATCAACTCTCGGGCCTCGCTGCACGAATGGGATGACTTTGTCGCGCAACAGCGCAACCAGCCGGTTGAGGTTGGACGGCGCGGACAGGTCGAGCGGGTCGGCCGCCAACAGCATGGGCACGAACGCCTTGGCGGCGGCATCTCCGGCCTGCAGCAACGGGCCGAGCCAGGCGATGGCGTGGCCGATGACGCCGAGCGCGCCGACGACACCCAGGGTGTACACCAGCGAATTCGCGAAGGCCGGAATATCGCGCGCGCCGCGCTCGGAGAGCAACGCATCCAACTCCTCCCGGTTTTCCAGCACCGCCCCGACGTCGTGCTGTATCGCGTCGAGCAGGCGGCCGACCGAGTCCAGATTGTCGGCCACATCCTGGGCGTCGTGGCCGAGGGTGTCGAAGATCCGTGCGGTCTCGGTCGGCTGGGCGGGCAGGACGGCATTGGCGCGATCGACGATCTCCTGCATGCTGTGCAGCGCACCGCCGCCGATGAAGGTCGACATGGCCGCCATCAGATCCTCGATCTGCAGCGCGGGTCTGGTCTGTTGCAGCGGAATGGTACCGCCCGGTGCGATGGTGGTGGCGAAATCGGTTGGGGGAGTGGTAAGTCCGATGTAGATATCGACGATGGCGTCGATCCGGCCGCTGTCCCGGGCGGATGGATCGACCACCGTGACGCTGCGCAGGCTGCCGATCCGGGCGCCATTGGCCACCACCTTGGCCTGCTTCGGCAGATTCAGCGCATTCGCGAATTCGATCCGCACCTGATAGGTCGGACCCGTCACCGACGCACCCGGCACCGGCACCGATGACGGATCGAAACCGCAACCGCCGAGCAGCATCACCGCCGCCGCGCACCCGGATCCGACCCGTCGCAGCAGAACCGACTTTCTCATCGCGCACCTACCGGAGCGAACACGAGCGCGGCCAGATCGACGTCATCGAGCCCGTTCGCCACGCTGCGGCACCGCCCAGGCGGCACCGCATTCACCGCGGCACAGATCTGTTCGGCATTCTGCTGTGGCAGTGCGACTTTCGGCGGGGCATAGGTGAGCTTCACCCGCCCGGTCCGCGGGTCGATCGCCCGCTGGATCGCTCCGACGCCGGGATCATATCCACGATCTGTTGCAGCTTCCCGACATTGGCGCTCAACAAGCGCAGGTACGGCGCGAGATCGTCGAGTCCGCGCAGCATCTCGCGGCCGTACTTGCGTGAGATGTCATTGAACATCGGCAGGTCGACGAGCAGCGAATCGACCAATTGCACCACCTTCTGCCAGATCTCGTTGACGAAGGCGATGCCCGCCCCGGCATTCACCAGCGCGGTTTTGATATCCGCCCAGTTGGTCGAGATGCTGGCCGACAGCTGCCCGAGCGCGTCGATGAGCGCCCCGATATGTCCGATGGCGGCATCGGGGGCGCGTAGCGCGGTGCCGAGATCCTTGATCAGGGCATTGATGGCGGGAAGCTTTTCCTGGAATGCGGTGAACACATCGGACAGCTCACGCAGCAGCGTCACCAGATGTGGTGAGCGGCCGCCGATCTGGGCGGAGATCGATTCCAGATTGCCGACAAGGTGGCGAGTACGGCCTGCCGGTCCGATACATACGAGCTGAGCCGCCCGATCACATCGAGCGCGGGCCCGATCCCGGCACCATTGCCCTCGTTCACCGCGAGCACGCTCTCGGTGAACTGGTTCAGCGCGCCGGGGGAGAATTCCTGCAGCACCGGCTGTAAACCATTGAAGAGCTGGGTGATTTCGAACGATGGGATGGTGTGATCGGTCCCGATGGTGCTACCGTCGGCCAGATTCGGCGTCGGATGCTCGGGCTGGCGGAGATGGATATAGCGTTGTCCGGTCAGCGACTGGTAGTGAATGGCGAACACGCTGGCGTCGTAGACAGGCCGATCCCGCTGCACCGTCAATTCGACAGCGGCACGGCCATTTTCGAGAGAAATGTCCTGCACCTTGCCGACCGCGACACCGTACATGCGCACGTCGTCACCGGTCTTCAGGCCATTGGCGTCGGTGAATTCCGTAC
>NZ_BDBY01000038.1 GCF_001613225.1 Nocardia pseudovaccinii NBRC 100343 | reverse complement strand
CACTGCGGACGCACCGAATACAACGGAATCAAATTCCACGCACCCTTTGCGCCGGTGCGTTATTCGCGCGCTGGGAAGTCGAATCCGAGGCGGGCGCGAGCGAAATGCGTACACTGGCCCAGCCGGAAGCAAATCTGAAACAGGTGTCCGTCAGCCGACGTTGGAGGGTAATTGTCAACACGACGCGACGACATTCTCGACGCAGCACGGGACCTGATCGTGCGCGAGGGTTACGGCGGCGCCAGTCTGCACGCGATCGCGCGTGCGACGGGTGTTACCCGCCCCGCGCTGTACGCCGAATTCGGTGACAGGGACGAACTTTTCGAGGCACTGCTCGATCGCGAGGAAGAACGGGTGCTGGCCATGGCAGCCGAGGCGACTCCGGTATTCCAGGAGGGCGCGGATCTGGCCGCGATCGCGGCGGACGTTTCGGCCGATGCCGTCGATATCTTTCTCGACCTCGTCGCGGCCGCGCCGCAGAGCTGGCGATTCGTGCTGATGCCCGGCGACGGCCTGCCCGAAACCGCGCACGAGCGGGTGGATCGCGGCCGGGAGGCGCTGCGGGAGCGCAGTCGAGCGGTACTCGCGCTGATCGCCGCGCTCACCGAGCGAGATATGGACGAAGAGTTGTTGAGCCACGCGGTGATCAGTGCGACCGAGACCGGTGCGAGGCTGGTGCTCGCCGAGGACGGCGCGCAACGGCGCGAGGCGGTATCCGAGACATTGCGCTGGGTGGCGCGCCGGGCGGTCGCCGCCGGAATCGGAGAGAACTAGCGATGGCCGACGCGAAACAAGCAGCGCCCCACAAGCAATCGCCTAAACGCAAGTACGCCAAGCGACTTCAGCCAGCGGACCGGCGTGAGCAACTGCTCGACGCGGCGTTGCGCATTGTGGCGGAGGCGGGATTCACCAGCGTGAGCATTGCCGCCGTCGCCGAGCGGGGCGGGGTGACCAGGCCGGTCGTCTACGACTCCTTCGGCAGCCGCGACGAACTGCTCGAGGCGCTCATCGAACGCGAGACCGCCCGCATGGCGGCGGCAGTCGCCCGCTCGGTCGCCGATACCGCCACCACACCCGAATGCGGCACCGCCGCACCGGAACAGCTGCCCGCTATGCTCGGCCACTTCCTGACCGAGGTCTGCTCGATGCCCGACACCTGGCGACTGGTGTACTTCCCGATCGACGGTGTGCCGCCGGTACTGCGGGAACGGGTCGCCGCGGCTCGCGACGAATTGCGCGTACCACTGCGCCAAGCACTCGGACTGTGGCTGGCGGAGGAGCCCGATGCCGATGGCGTCGATCCGGATGTATTGGCCCAGGTCGTACAGGGCACCATCCAAACCGCGGCGCGCCTGGTGCTCGACCATCCCGATGAATTCGGCATCGACCGAATTCTGGCGCTGTTCGACTACCTGTTCTTCAGTGCGGCGTAGCGACTTTCGCCGTTCGATCAGTTCGCCCATGTCGGTCCGGCGGGCCGTGATTTGACCCTGACGTTACGTCAGGCTCGACGATGTGGCGGTGAGCGAAACCTACCCAGCATTCGATATCAGTCCGGTTCCCGTACCCACGCTCGACGCCGTGGCGCCGGAACTTTTCCGCGGCCTCTACGGGATGCCGATGTTCGTCACGGTGCCGACGGCCGATCTGGACGCGTCGGTGGACTTCTGGACGCGCGGACTCGGCTTCTTCGACCTGTTCTCCGTCCCCGGCCGACTCACCCACCTGCGGCGCTGGGCATTCCAGGATGTCCTGCTCGTATCCGCCGACCAGACCGCGGCGGCAACTGAACTGAGCGTGAGCTTCGCCTGCGTGCTGAGCCAGCTCGACGAGATCGCGGTCGCGTGCGAGCAACTGCTGCCCGGTTGCACGTCCGGTCCGCGGCCGATGCCGTGGAATACGGTGGACCTCGAGATCCGAACGCCGGACAACACGCGGGTGATCATGACCGCGGCGCGACCATACGATCCGAACAGCGCCGAAGCCGAGTTGTTGCGCTCCATCGGGATCGGGGAGCCACCGAAGTGAGCGCGCCTGTCAGACTGGTCGGTGTGACTGATCAGGCCGATGCCGGTCGCACCGTCGGTGCGGCCGCCGCGTGCACAGGCGTCACGATCCGGACGCTGCACCATTGGGATGCGATCGGGCTCGTGTGCCCGACCGAGCGCACCGACGCCGGGTACCGGCTCTACACGAGCGCGGACATCGCCCGCATCCATCGTGTGCTCATCTACCGTGAGCTGGGCGTACCCCTCGATGAGATCAAGACGGTCCTGGATGCGCCCGCCGCCGACGCGACGTCGTCGCTGCGTCGGCAGCGCGACGAACTCCGCGAGCGCGCCGCTCGTCTGCAACAGATGGCCGATGGCATGGACCGCTTGATCGAGGCCAGAGAATCCGGAATCCTGCTTTCTGCCGAAGAGCAGATCGAGATCTTCGGCGAGCACTGGCAACCCACCTGGACCGCCCAGGCCCACGACCGCTGGGGTGACACCGCCCAGTGGGCCCAGTACGCCGAACGCGCCGCGGACCGAACCGCCGAGGATTGGCAACAGATCGCCGACACCGTCGACGCACTCAACGCCGACCTCGCCGCCGCCTACCGTGCCGGAGTACTCCCCGGCAGCCACGAAGCCAACGCCTTGGCCGAACGCCACCACGCCTCGATCGACACCTACTTCGACTGCACCCCCGCCATGCACATCTGCATCGCCCGCGCCTATCTCACCGACCCGAACTACAGCACCTTCTTCGACACCCTCGCCCCCGGCCTGACCCCTTGGCTATCCGCCATCATCCACGCCAACGCGGGTCAGCCGAGAATGGACTGATGTCAGCGTCCTCTCGACGTTTGCGTCGAGGGTTCACCTGGTTGCGACGAGCGTCCCGCGGGCTCGGAATTCCTGTGGCGGACAGCCCTGCCAGCGACGGAAAGCGCGGATGAAGGAGGCGGCCTCGGCGTAGCCCAGGCGGGCCGCCACCTGTTCGGTGGTCATATCGGTGTGGCTGAGCAGTTCCTCCGACATCATCTGGCGTACCTCGTCGAGCAGGTTGCGGAAGGAGGTGCCTTCGTCGCGCAGGCGGCGAGACAGCGTACGCGGGCTCATGAAAAGCGCTGTGGCGACGGCGATTTGGTCCGGAATCTCACCCGGATCGCGGACCAGCAGGTCACGCACCGAACCGGCGACGCCGGTGCGGGCGCGGCGGGCGGTGAGCAGATCGCGGCACAGTTGTTCGCATGTTCCGCGCGCCCATTCGTCGGCCTGCGGCAGCACGACATCGAGATACGAACTGTCGAAGACCAATTCGTTGACCGCCGCGTCGAATTGCGGCTCGACACCGAAGACGGTGCGGTAGCGCGTCGTATCCGCTGGAGCGGGATGGCGGAAGCTGATCCGGGTGGCGGGCACACCCGCGGAGAACCGCTCCCGGCCGATGGACTGGATACCGGTGATGACACGCTCGGTGAGGAAGGCGCGCACATCCTCAGGTATCGCCGAATCGTCGAAGATGAGCCGCGACTCGGCCGGTCCCTCCTCGAAGGTCAGCCGACCGAATACGAAGGCCGAATCGACATACCGCAGCGAAACCTCGATCACCTCGCGCACCGTGCGACTGCTGAGCAGCGCCAGCCCCCACGGTCCGTACAGCGATAGGTGATAGCGGTGCCCGGCCTCGACGCCCAATCCGGGTTCGGCGCCGCAACGTGCGAGCAGATTGCGCACGACGCGCACCTCTTGCCGCGCCGTCACCGCGGCATCGGGATCGCTCACCGCCTCGGGCGCCAGCTTCGTACCCTCGAGGCAGACTTCCGCCGACATGCCGCGTTCCTGCGCCAATCGCATCAGCACATGCACGCTGGATGTACTACGCAGGAGATCCCAATCGAACACTGAACTGCATCCTCGTCGAAGCCTGGTCGCGTCTTGCTCTTGGCGGAAGGTATCAATCCTTTCTTCTCCATCGCAGGAAAATCGGAACACCCGGTGCCACGCCGACGGAAATGCCACGCTGGAGGGAGGGGCACAGCACAGGAGGTGAGCCGGATGAGTACGGCGGAACAGCAGGTCGAGATCGAGGTACACAATCCCGCCGACGGCAGCGTCACCGGCCGGGTGCCCGACGAATCGAGTGCGGCGGTGGCCGCGACGGTGCGCGAATTGCGCCTGTTCCAGCCGGAATGGGACGCGATCGGTCCGGATAAGCGCGCCGAGTGGCTCTTTCGGCTGCAGGATTGGCTGATCGATAACTCCGACGAGCTCACCGATGTGGTCCAGTCCGAAACCGGTAAGACCCGCTACGACGCGGAGATCGAGGTGCCCGCTGCGGTCAATCTGATCAAATACTGGGCGCGCAACGCCGCGAAATTCCTGCTCGATGAGCATCCGGTTCCGCACAGTCCGCTCGGGCGCACCAAGCGGCTGGTCAAGACCTATCGGCCGCATCCGGTGGTCGGGATCATTACGCCGTGGAACTTTCCGCTGCTCAATGTGTGCTTCGATGCGCTGCCCGCGCTGATGGCCGGTGCCGCGGTGCTGGTCAAGCCGTCGGAGGTCACGCCGTTGAGTGCGGTCGCGCTGTCGCGCGGATGGGCCGAGATCGGTGCGCCGCCGGTCTTCGCGGTGTCGACCGGGCGCGCAGATACCGGACGCGCGGTCGTCGAGGCGGTCGATTACGTCCAGTTCACCGGGTCCACCAAGACCGGTAGGGCGATCGCCGCCGCCTGCGGGGCGAGCTTGACCCCGTACAGCCTGGAACTCGGCGGCAAGGATCCGGCGATCGTCCTCGCGGATGCCGATATCGAGCGGGCCGCGGCGGGCATCGCCTATGGCGGACTGTTCAATTCCGGTCAGGTCTGTATCTCGATCGAGCGGGTGTATGTCGAGGCGCCGGTCTACGACGAGTTCGTGACCAGCCTGACCGAACAGGTGCGCAAGCTCCGGCAGGGACACGACGGGCGCGGGTTCGCTTTCGATATCGGCGCGATGGCGACCGAGGCCCAGCGCGATATCGTGGCACGCCATGTCGAGCAGGCGGTGGCCGCGGGCGCGCGGATCACCACCGGCGGCAAGGCGACCGGGGTCGGCACCTTCTTCGAACCGACCGTGCTGGTGGATGTGGACCATTCGATGGCGTGCATCAGCGAGGAGACATTCGGCCCGACCATTCCGGTGCTGAAGGTCGCCGACGAGGACGAAGCGGTGCGCCTGGCCAATGACTCGGTCTACGGGCTCTCGGCCACGGTCTGGACAAGAGACCGCAAGCGCGGCGAGCGGGTGGCGCGGCGGCTGGAAGCCGGTGCGGTCAATGTCAACGACGCTTTCGCGAATCTGTTCAGCTTCGCGCTGCCGATGGGCGGGTGGAAGGATTCCGGGATAGGCGCGCGATGGGGCGGGGCCGCCGGAATCCGGAAATACTGTCGCCAGCAAGCGATTACGGTGCCACGCGTACCGGCGATGAAGCGTGAGCTGATGTGGTATCCGGCCTCGCGTGGGCGTTTGCGCGTGGTGGCGGGATTGATGCGCGCGCTCGACGGGCGCGGCAGGCGCAAACTGCCGAAATTCTCGGTCGGCAAGCGATAAGGCGCCGAATCAGGCGAATATCGAACGTGCGACCCGGAATCCGACATCGTCGATCCGATAGGTCGGATGGCTGCGCCGTCGCACCGAGGCCCGGCAACTCCACTTCTCGTCGGACCAGCCGCCGCCGCGCAGCACCCGATACGAGTCGTACACCTCGGCGTCGTAAATGTCCCAGCACCAATCCCATACATTGCCGAGCATGTCGTACAGCCCCCAGGCGTTGGGCAGCTTGGCGCCTACCTCGTGCACATGCTCTGCGGAATTCCCTCGATACCAGGCGATTTGGTCGAGCTCGCCATATCGCGGCCCCGAAGTGCCCGCCCGGCACGCATACTCCCACTCGGCCTCGGTCGGCAGCCGGTACCCCTCGCTATCGGCATCCCACTCGACCTCGTCGTCGTGCACGCGATACGCGGGCGGCAAACCCGCCCCCGATGACAAGCCATTGCAGAAGCTGATCGCATCGAACCACGAGACACCCTCGACCGGCAGCCGATCACCTCGAGCCACACTCGGCACACCACCGGTGACCTGCTCATACTGCGACTGGGTAATCGAAAACGCCGCCAGCCGAAACTCTGCCACCTCGACCGCCCAACTCCGCTGGGTCCGCCGATCCGACAGCGTCACCAGCCCCGCGGGCAGCGCGACCATCTCGATTTCCGCACGCACAGCTAGCCGATGGTAATGCATGCGTATCGTCTTGCGGCGTCGCGGCGACCAGGGCGGGTCATGGATTTCTGATACCTGCCGCACCTGCCGCGCTGACGAAGCAGAGCGTGTCGGCGAAAGCCTTGGCGCGCCTATGACCTCCGGCCTAGCCTGGACTCCCAGCGCGCGAAGAGGAGACGACAGTGCCCGACGTCCGTGAAGTGTGGCAGAGCCGAGTCTGGGGAAATCTCGGGGCTCCGGTTTACGACTTCGTGCTCGACCATCCACAGGTCGCTCGGCCCGCCGGGCAGGTGATGTGGGGCTGCGATACCCGAAGGATGTATGCGGCGATGGATGTCGTCAACCAACTGCCGGAGGGTTCCGCATTGCTTGATCTGCCGGTTGGCGGCGGCGTGACCCTGCGTCGACTCGCACCCGATCGCAAGCTCCGGTATGTGGCCGCGGACATCTCCGATGACCAGTTGGCGGCGGCGTGTCGGGCGGCCGAGCGCGCCGGGCTCTCCGATATCGACTATGTGCGCGCGGACGTGGTCGACCTGCCCTTCGCCTCCGGCGAATTCGATCTGGTGGTGAGTTTCGCGGGCCTGCACTGTATGCCGGATCCGGCCGCCGCGGTCGCCTCGCTCGCCCGGGTACTCGCGCCGGGTGGACGGCTGGTCGGCAGCTGTGTGGTGCGCGGGGTTCGGCCGCGCTTCGACGTGCACATGCGGGTGATGCGGACGATGGGCGTATTCGGTCCGTCCGGAACCGCGGCCGAGCTGTCGAGCTGGATCGCCGCGGCGGGCCTGCGCGAGGTCGAACTGGAGTGCAACGGCGCGCTGGCGCAGTTCACGGCCGTGAAGGACTAGCCCCGCGGCTCGTAGCGCGGGCCGACCAGGGCGATGGCCGTATCGACCGCGACATCGATGATGTCACGGATGTCCTTGCCTGCCTCGACTGTGGAGGCGATGAGTTCGCGGTAACCGCCGTAGAGGATGGTCGCCATCTGACGCGTCGGCGGGTGCAGTCCGGGAGCCTCGAAACTCGGTGTGGCGGTGAGGCTTTGGATCAGATTGATGAACGCCTCGCCGGTATCGTGGTGGAGCTGGCGAGCGGCCTCGCCGAGCGCGGGGATATCCCGAATCCAGGCGAGGGTGATCGACGTGTCCTGATCGGATGCGTGGATCCAGGCCTCGATGGCCTGCCGGACCTGGGTGCGCCAGGGCGCGGCCGGATCGACCGCATCGTAGATCTGCTGGATGGTCTCGTTGTTGCGCTCGGCGAGCAGCGCGATGAAGCAGTCCTGTTTGCTGTCGAAATGCTCGTAGAAGGTGCGGCGAGAGGTGCGCGCATTGCGGACCACATCGGCCACGGTTGTTTCCCGATAACCGCGATCGCGCACGGCCTCGGCCATCGCATCGAGGAGGCGACGCCGGAATGCGGATTCCGGCGTGCTCTCGGTCGCGAGGTTGGTGGTGGGCTCGGCACGTGTCACAAGAATCAGGTTAGTTCGCCCCGCCGCCACTGCGATCACGACCTCACACGCACCGGAATCTGGTCCGATACGGCGGCCCGGCTCGCGAACCGGATGGTGCCGTCCTCGATCCGCCCGTGGCGCAGTGCGAGCACATCGTGGGCGTAGTTCATACCCAATCGCCACGGCCGTCGCGATCCGGCCTTGGGAAAGTGTTCGATGGAACGCTGGACATAGCCGGACTGGAAGTTCAGTAGGGGCTCCGGGGCGATACTCGGATCCGGCCACGGCGTGCACTGGTCATAGCCGTTGTCGTCCATATGCCGCAGCAACCGGCACACGAATTCGCCCACCAGATCCGCCTTCAACGTCCAGGACGCATTGGTGTAGCCGATGGTGAAGGCGAAGTTCGGGACGCCGCTCAGCATCATTCCCCGGTAGGCCATGGTGTCGGGCAGTGGGATGTCCCTGCCGTCGACGCTGAATTCGATCCCGCCGAAGGCGAGTAATTGCAAACCGGTGGCCGTCACCACGATATCGGCGGGAAGCTCGGCGCCGGAGGCCAGGCGCAGGCCGTCGGCGGTGAACTTCTCGATGCGGTCGGTGACCACGGCGGCGCGCCCGGCCCGGATCGCTTGGAAAAGATCCCCGTCCGGCACCAGGCAGAGCCGTTGATCCCACGGGTTGTAGGTCGGTTTGAAGTGGACGTCCACCTCGTATCCGGTCGGCAGTAGCGCGGCGGTCTGCTTGCGGATGAAGTTGCGCATCACGCGAGGACGACGCTGGCTGAGTTGGTAGATGAGCGTGCCGATCAGCACGTTCTTCCAGCGGGTGATCGTGTACGCCCGGCGGGGTCCGAGCCGTTCGCGCAAGCGGATCGCCACCGCGTCCTCGGTGGGCACGGACATGATGTAGGTGGGGGAGCGCTGCAGCATGGTCACCTGCGCCGCCGCCTCGGCCATGGCCGGAACCAGGGTCACCGCGGTGGCCCCGCTGCCGATCACGACGACTCGCTTACCCGCATAGTCCAGGTCGGCGGGCCACTGCTGCGGATGTACGAGCTGCCCACGGAAATCATCGATTCCGGCGAACTCCGGGGTGTAGCCGTGGTCGTAGCGGTAGTATCCGCTGCACACGTACAGGAAGCCGCAGGTGTATGTCGAGGTGGTGCCGTCGTGTTCGGCCGTCACCGTCCACTGCGCCGCTTCGGTCGACCAGGATGCGCCGATGACCTTGTGCCCGAATCGGATTCGGCGATCGATACCGGCTTCGGACGCGGTATCACGGATGTAGTCGAGGATCGACGGTCCGTCGGCGATGGCCGCGGCCCTGGTCCACGGCCGGAAACGGTAACCGAGGGTGTGCATATCGGAATCCGAACGCACCCCCGGATAGCGGAACAGATCCCAGGTGCCGCCGATTGCCGTGCGAGCCTCCAGAATTGCGTAGGTGCGCTTCGGGAAGGCAGTCTGCAGGTGGTGTGCCGCGCCGATGCCGGAGAGACCGGCACCGACGATCAGCACATCGAAATGCTCTGGCCCACCCGTCTCCCGGCCGCCACCCGTCATCGAATCGCCGCGCGAGGCTCTCATACCGTCACTCCTGCCTTGGCGCGAGCCCGCAGCTGCCGTTCCAGTACCGCGAATATGTCGTAGTAGTGCGTCGGCGCGATGCGTGCGAGTGCGTCGAACACATAGGCATCGGGCCCGACCAGAATGCGGGACTTCCCGCGTTCGACTCCGCGGCAGATGATTTCGGCCGCCTTGTCCGGTGCGGTCAACGTGATCGCCTCGAACTCCGCCGCCATCTGCTCATGCGAACGGCCGCGCCCCTCGGGATCCTTGCGCACCCGGGCATTGCGCGCGATGTTGGTGGTGATACCGCCCGGGTGCACATTCACCGCGGATACGCCGGTGCCCCGAAGTTCCTGGCGCAGTGAGTCGGTGAAGCCGCGCACCGCGAATTTCGCCGCACAGTAGGCACTTTGATTCGGCATACCGAGCAGTCCGAATACGCTGGAGGTATTCACGATGACGCCCTGGCCCTGTTCGACCAGGATGGGCAGAAACGCGCGGGTGCCATTGACCACGCCGTCGAAGTTGATCTGCCGCAGCCATTCGTCGTCTTCCGGAACCGCGTCCAGCACCGACGAGCTCACCGCCACACCGGCATTGTTGAATACCGCCGCCATCGGCTCGGTCAGCCAGTCCTCGACCTCGGCGGCGAAGGCGAGTTGGTCGGCGGCATCGCGGACGTCGAGCACGCGCATGAGCACCGGACCGGTCAGGGTGGCGGCCGTCTGCTTCAAACCGACCTCGTCGATATCGGCGATCGCCACGGGCGACCCACGGCGCGAAAGCAATTGGGCGAGACTGCGACCGATGCCGGAGGCGGCGCCGGTGATCATGGCGGGACGGCCGGACAGCGGCCTAGCGGTGCGGGGCATCGGTGCTCCTGGCGGTGCGGACGTGGGTGTCGATGAGGTCGGTGAGTGTCGGCTGGATGCCGACAGGCAGGTCGTGGCCCATGCCGGGCAGGGTGTGCAGGCGCGCACCCGTGATGGCGCTCGCCGTGACCGTGCCGCCGGTCGGATTCACCATCAGGTCGCGGTCACCGTGCAGGATCAGCGTCGGGGCGACGACGGCGGCGAGTTCCGCGGTGCGGTCACCGGATTTGAGGATGCCTGCGAGTTGACGGCCGACGCCCGGTGCCGGATGGGGATCGCGGTCCCAGGTCGCCGCCGCGGCGGCGCGCACCGCCTGCTCGTCGAACGGATAGCCGTGCGAGCAGATGTGGCGGTACATGCGCACCGAGCGGTCGATGTGCTCGGTCCGGGTGCGAGCCGGTCGGGCGAACATCAGCCGCCAGGTCGACAGGGCCGGACGCCCGACCCGCGCCGCGCCCGTGGTCGACATGATCGAGGTCAGCGAGGCGACCCGGGCCGGATAGCGGGCGGCGACCGTCTGCGCGATCATCCCACCGAGCGACATCCCGACCACATGCGCGGAGCTCAGCTCCAGCGCGTCGAGCAAACCGACCGTGTCGGCGGCCATATCCGAGAGGTCGTATTGCGCTGTGTGCCACCGCTTTCGCAGGAAATCGAGCGGGCCAGGTGGCGGGAAGCCGAAGTGCGTCGACTTGCCGACATCGCGATTGTCGAAGCGGATGACGTCGTAGCCGCGCGCGACGAGTTGTTCACAGAGACCGTCGGGCCAGTCGTGCAGTTGCTGACCGAGTCCGGCGACGAGCAGCAGCGGAGTGCCGCCGTCACCGAGGCGCTCGTAGGCCAGGGCGACGCCGTGGCCCACATCGGCGAATTGCTCACTCATGCCGTCACCTGTTCGGCCCTGGTCTCGGCAGTGATGGGCCGGGGCGCGCGGCGATACACCACGGCGCGGCCCTTCTTGGCGGGCACCAGCGCGACACCACGGAAGTGCGTGCGCTCATCCGGCGCGACCGTCGGCTCGAGCGTGAAATCCCGCAGCAGCGTGCGCAGTACGACATTCATTTCCATCGTGGCGAAGGCCGCACCGATGCAGCGCCGAGCGCCGCCGCCGAACGGAATCCAGCTGAAGGTGCCGGGCCGGACACCGACGAAACGATCCGGATCGAAGGCGCGGGCGTTCGGGAACAGTTCTTCGTTGTCGTGCATGAGCCGAATGCTGACCAGCACATTCTGCCCCTTGGGCAGCGTCCACCGACCCAGCTGCATCGACTCCGCGCGGATGTTGCGGACTGCGGAGTCGATGACCGGACGCACCCGCTGCACCTCCAGCAGGGTGGCCTCGCGCAGTGCCGAACCGCCGTCGTCGACCTCGGCGACCAAGCGTCGCAACACTTCCGGATGTCTGCGCAGCCGCTCGACGGTCCACGACAGGGTGGTCGCCGTGGTCTCGTGGCCGGCCGTGAGCAGGGTGAGCAGTTCGTCGGCGATCTCGCTGCGGGTCATCGCGGTGCCGTCGTCGTAGCGGGCCTGCAGCATCATCGCCAGCACATCGTCGCGGTCGGCGAGGTGCTCATCGGCGGCGGCGCGGTCGATGAGCCCGCCGACTATCTCGTCGTAGTTGCGACGGTGTGCGGCGAAGCGGGCCCATGGCCCGTACCGCCCCAAGAACTTTTGCGGCACCGGAAGTGCCGCGAGCGCCGATCCGACCAGCACCAGTTTGGGCAGCAGTTCGCGCAGTTCGTCGAATTCCTTGCCCTCGGCGCCGAATACGGCGCGCAGGATCACATTCAGGGTGATCCGCATCATCGAGTCCATCGTCGCGAACTCCCGGCCCTGCGGCCAGGTGGCCAGCTCGCGCACCGTCTCCTCCTCGATCAGCGTCTCGTACACCGCGAGACGACGACCGTGGAACGGCGGAGTGAGCAATTTTCGCTGCTTACGATGTTCGGCGCCGCGCAGCGAGAACAGTGAGCCGGGACCGAGGAACTGCCCGAGATTGACATCGACGTTATCGGCCACATCGGAGCTCGCGGTGAACAGCGCCTTCACCTCGGCAGGCTCGGACAGCACCACGATTCGCCCGAAGCGCGGTAGGTAGACCGTGAATGCCGAGCCGTATCGCTGATGCAATCTGCGCCATGCGCGGGTGCGGCTCGCCATCACCTCGATGGCCTGTAAGAAGGCCGGACTCGTCGGCCCGTCGGGCAATTTCACCGTGGTCATACGGCACCTCCCAGCGTGGTACATCTATGTACCATCAGCACGGTACGCTCACGTACCGTGTGTGGCAAGGGTCACTTTCGGAATTGCCGCCCGCGGCGGCGGTGCAGGTAGTTAGCGTGGGCGCGTGCGCAAGCATCGTTGGGTGACAACGGGCGGCTGGTTTCGCGGCACGGCTCGGGGTTGGTTCGCCGTCCTTGCGGCCGTCATCGTGCTGATCGGTGTGGCCGGACCGGCGCCCGCCGAGCCGGTCGCCGCCGATCTCGTCACCGTCGATACCGGTGAGTTGCGCGGCATCGTGGCCGCGGAGCATCGACTGTTCGAGGGCATTCCCTATGCGGCCCCACCGGTCGGCGAATTGCGGTGGCGGCCCCCTGCTCCGGCCGCACCTTGGCCCGGTATTCGGGATGCCACGGTGGCCGGGCCGAGCTGCCCGCAGGAAAACGACTTCTACGGGGTATTCGCCGCGAACCCGACGAAGTCGGAAGACTGTCTGTTTTTGAATGTTTCGACGCCGCGCAACCTGCCCGCCGACGGCGGTGGTCTACCGGTGCTGGTCTGGATCCACGGCGGCAGTTTCGTCACCGGCTCCGGCGATATTTACGGCGCCGACCCGCTGATCGCGCACGGCGACGGCGATCTGATCGTGGTCACGATCAATTACCGGCTCGGCACGCTCGGCTACCTCGCCGCCTCGGCGCTCGACGACGGTTCCGGGCCCGGTAACTACGGCTATCTGGATCAGCAGGCGGCATTGCGCTGGGTGCAGCGCAATATCGCGGCATTCGGCGGTGATCCGGAGCGCGTGACGCTGGCGGGCGAGTCGGCCGGTGCGACGTCGGTATGCACTCAGATGGTCGCGCCGAGCTCGCGTGGGTTGTTCCGTGCCGCGATCATGGAGAGCGGACCGTGCAGTCCGGGTGTGTCCGCCGCGACGGCGGTGACCGATAGTGACGCGTACGCCGCCCGTCTCGGGTGCGCCGGACCCGATACCGCGGCGTGCCTGCGCGCACTGCCGGTCGATACGCTGGTGAACGATCCCATCACCGCGACGGTGTTCGGGGGCCGGTTCCTGCCGTCCGGGCCACAGGCGGCCGTGCGCAACGGCGCCTTCGCCGATGTGCCCACGCTCGTCGGTGCGAACAACGACGAGATGTCGCTGTGGGTGTACATGAAATACGGTGTGCCCCTTGGCAGGCCGCTGACCGCCGCCGGATACCGCGACGCACTGGCCGCCGCCATGCCCGACCTGACGCCGGAGCAACTCGACCGCGTCGAACAGACCTATCCGGCCGCCGCCTATCCGGAACCCGCACTCGCACTGTCACGCGCCTGGACCGATCGCATTCTCGCCGTGCTGGTTGTCGAATACGACGGGCTCGGCCCGCGCACGCCCACCTACACCTACTCCTTCGACGACCCGGCGCCGCTCGGCCCACCGAATACCTTCCCGCTGGGCGCATACCACGCCAGCGAATTGGCGTCTCTGTGGAGCCTGCGCGACCTCGGCTGGTTATACGGCGCCGTCCAGACGCCGGACCAACAGCGCCTCGCCGCCGAAATGCGAAGGTACTGGACCCGATTCACCATCGAAGCCAGCCCGGATCCGGCCGGTCTCGAGCCGATCCCGGCCTATGATCCGGCCGCACCGCTGGTCATGTCCTTCCGGCCCAGCGGAAACCGGCTCATCGACTCCTATGCCGTCGACCACCGAGCCGACTTCTGGAAACCTATGCTTCCGCGCTGAACTCGGGTCAGATCTTGCGGATGACGGTGACGACCTTGCCGAGGATCTGCGCGTCATTACCCGGAATCGGTTCGAACAGCGGATTGTGCGGCATGAGCCAGACATCCTTACCGGTGCGCTTGAACGTCTTCACCGTCGCCTCACCCTCGATCATCGCGGCCACGATATCGCCGTTGTCGGCGACATTCTGCTGGCGCACGACCACCCAGTCGCCATCGCAGATCGCGGCGTCGACCATCGATTCACCGACGACCTTGAGCAGGAACAGCGAGCCGTCGCCGACCAGTTCGCGCGGAAGGGGGAAGACGTCCTCCACCGCCTGCTCGGCCAGGATCGGGCCACCGGCGGCGATCCGGCCCAGGACGGGCACGAAGGTCGGGACCGGCCTGCCGGTCTCGGCATCCTCGGTGGTCGGCAGGCTGGTCACCGCGCGCACCGCCTCGTCGAGACCGCGAACGTCAACGGCGCGTGGGCGATTCGGGTCGCGGCGCAGATAGCCCTTGCGCTCGAGGGTGCGCAGCTGATGGGCGACCGACGAGGTGGAGGTCAGTCCGACCGCATCGCCGATCTCGCGGATGCTCGGCGGGTAGCCGCGCTCGCTCACCGAGGTGCGGATGACCTCCAGGACTTTGCGCTGACGCACGGTGAGATCCGCTCCGGTACCGGACGGGTCGGTGCCAACTCCGCTCTCGTCGCCCGTGTCGTCTGTGTGGCTCACCGCAACCGCCCTTCTGTGTCCGTTGATTTCGTTTAACGAATCTAGTCCGGTAACGCCGATGTATCAAACATCTGTTCGAGGCATGTCGGCGTTTTCTGCTGACTTTGTCGG
>NZ_BDBY01000037.1 GCF_001613225.1 Nocardia pseudovaccinii NBRC 100343 | reverse complement strand
ATCGTCTCGCGACATACCTGAGCACCCACCAACACCCCTTCACGGAGGTTTGTCCGATGAGCACAGCGATCAGCGCCCTGAGCACCGACCTCGAGGACGAGGCCGACGTCGATCTCGGCTTCGAATCCGTTCCGCGCGTTCAGCGCCCGCATCGCGGTGGCGTGCGTGCCCTGGAGTCCGCGCGCGTCGTGACGGATCGGCGTCCGCGCGACAGTCGGCCCGGCGGTGCGGTGGTGCTGTACGACCGCGGTCCCGTTCGAACGCCCGCACTACGTCAGGCGCGGGGGCCGCATCCGATGGAGCGGGTCGAACAGGCGCAGATCGGTTTCGCGGTGCTCGCGGTGTCCGCGCTGCTGAGTGCGCTGGCGGTGACGGCTTTGATCGGGTTGGCGCATTGGCGCGCAGGAACTTTCGGCGGCGAGACCCCGACGACCGTGCCCGCCGTGGTCGAGCAGCAGCCGGTTTGGGACGGTGTTGGAGTCGGTGTGCCGCGGTAGCTCGTCGAAAGCCGGTGTGGCGGATGGCGACCGGCCGATCCGTCACGAAGTGTGGCCGAAATTGTCGATTGCAAACTAGAACATGTTGCTACTGTGCCTGAAAACGTGATCTAGGCAACTCTTGCCGACGAACGATTTCGGGACACCACGCAATGACGCATCGCTCCACCGCTGCACTCGCCGTCCGTCTGCTCGCCCGGATCGGCGGGCTACTGGCCTGTCTTGTCTTCGCGCTCACCATGATCCCGGCCGCACAGGCAGAACCCGCATACGAGGCGTACCTGGATTTACCCGCGCTCAACGGAGACGGAACCGGGGGCGGCGGTCTGAATCCCGCACTGCCACTGGACGAGTCGACGTTGCGTGTGGCGCTCGACCAGGCCAGGGCCGACGGGGTGGCACCGAGCCGCTATGCCACACTGCTGCACCAGTATTGGCTGGTGGTCTCGACCCGCAATGCCGATATCGACCTCGCGGCCTGGGATCCGGCGCTCGGCGTGCGTGCCAACCAGCGCACCTTCAGCCAGGTGTACGTCAACTACTTCCGGCTGGCGAATCAGCATCAGGAGTACTGGTGGGCAGGCCTTGCCGGAATCGCGGGCGGCTCCTTCGCCTCGGGGTTCTTCGACCTCGGCGATGTCGGGCTGGTGCTCGGCGTACCGGGCATCCATCAACTCGGCGACGCGGTCGCCGACCTGTTGCGCGGCACCCCACCGGAATTGGTGGCCGGGTTGCCCGCCGATATCCGGCTGCTCGCCACCGAGGGGTCGCGGTTGAGCACCGAGGATGTCGCCTGGTACCAGACCCGGCTGATGATCATGCAGAAGCACATCTTCACCGATCTGGTCCCGATGCACGAGGCGTATGCCGCGCTGGGGATGGCCGGAATCGACGAAATGTATGCGGCCGGGGTGATCGATGCCGATATCCGCACCGCCTGGCAGTCGATCGATTCGCATACCCGCGACGGATATGTGGACGCGCTCGTCCGGATGACCGATCGTGAGCAGAACCGTGTCATCGCCGATCAGTGGGATGCGACCTCGGCGGGGCGGGGCGCGATGGGCCGGGTCATGACCTATGTGAGCACGGTGGCCGGCAAGCCCGCCGTCCCCGGCGTGCGCGCACCCGGTGTTTTCGCGCCCGCCACCGTCAGCGCGGATATCTCGGGACGCACCGTCTCACTGCGCACCCCGCTGCCGGACTTCAACTGGGCCGACCGTGATACCCGCTGGGCCTACATCACCGGCGATCTGGTGCTGCGCCACATCGATATGGAGAGCAACCGGCCATTCGCCGAGGTGGTGCTCGGTGAGTCGTTCTGGAGCAAGCTCGCGCACGGACGGATGATCGCGCGCATTCCGGATCTGATCGCCGATCTGACCACGCAGTGGCAACTCGGCTGAGCGTTGGTCGACGGTGTAGTTGGGACGTGTGAGACGGTTGGTGACCCCTCCCGGGTATCCTGGACCTGATATGGACGTATCGGTCTAGACCCCTGTACACGTGCTCGCCGGATCGGGACTGGCGAACCGGAGCCGATTCGGACGCGGGCGCGCGCATCGACGAAGGATCTCTCGGATGCATTGCCCCTACTGCCGACACCCCGACTCGCGGGTCGTCGACTCGCGTGAGGCCGAGGAAGGCGCGGCCATCCGCCGTCGGCGTTCCTGCCCGCAGTGTGGGAGACGATTCACCACCGTCGAGACCGCGATCCTATCCGTGGTCAAGCGCAGCGGCGTCACCGAGCCGTTCTCCCGGGAGAAGGTGATCCGCGGTGTTCGTCGCGCCTGCCAGGGCCGCGAGGTCGCCGAAGACGCCCTGAACCTGCTGGCCCAGCAGGTGGAGGACGCGGTGCGCGCCAAGGGGTCGCCCGAGGTGCCGAGCCACGAGGTCGGCCTGGCCATCCTCGGCCCGCTGCGCGATCTGGACGAGGTGGCCTACCTGCGTTTCGCATCGGTATACCGCTCCTTCACCTCCGCCGACGATTTCGAACGAGAAATCGCCGACCTGCGTAAGCATCGCGAGGAAGCGACGGTCGCCGCTTCCGCCGACTGATCCCGGCGGTCAGAGGCAGATCCCCGGCGGGCACGAGCAGCCGAAGCTGCCCATCGCCTGCCCGGGGCAGATGGTGACCGATCCGGTGTCGAGCAGCCGAACCAGCTGCCGGAGGACATCGGTGTCGGTGCGCACCGGCGCGGGCTGTGGTGGCACGGTTGCTGAAGCGGTTGCCATCGGGGCAAGTGCGACGGCGCAGGCAACAAAAATCGGCGTGAGGGATTTCCGCATAGCGAGCACCTCTTTCGAGAATTCGCGCCGAACTGCTGAACGACGCGCGGTGCGGATATTGTGAGCGGCCGCAATACTCTTGCGCGCCACTATGCTTCGGCGACTGTATCGCCGTACCGCTGCTCCGGTCGCGCCCCCAGAACTACCGTTGCGAGCTCGGTCAGCTCTTCGGACGCGCTGGCGGCAGCCGCACGGCTGATGGGTCAGCGGCGGATGGCGGCGATGGCTTTTTCGATGCGCTTGGTGGAGACCGGGTACGGCGTGCCGAGTTTCTGGGCGAAAAGGCTGACGCGGAATTCCTCGATCATCCACCAGATTTCGGTGACATCCGGGGCGTGCTTGCGGGTTTGGGGCAGGGCATTGACGAGGCGGTCGTAGGCGGCGAGTGCGCGGTCGATTTCGGCCATGCCCTGTCGGTCGCGGACCGCGGAGCCGGGTAGTGCCTCCAGGCGGGTGCGGGCAGCCGCCAGGTAGCGCGGGAGATCGCGCAGCCGGGCGCCCCACTCCGAGATGAAACCGGGGAAGATCAGGTCGTCGAGTTGGTGGCGGACATCGTCGGCGATATCGCGTTCGGTGGTATCGGCGAGGGCGGACGAAACCTGGTGCGCCGTAGCCAGCACCGGCACCACCAAGCGCACGATGCGCGCCACGGCGGACACGAAGTCGGGACGGATCCTCGCGACCAGAGCGTCGAACTGCGTCGGACTGCGCACCGGCCCACCGGCGGCGGCAATCAGTTCGTCCGCGGCGGCGGCGCGGCAGTCCTCGATGAGCGCGTCGAGCGAGCCGTACGGATTCTGGCTCAGCGCAAGCCGATCCCGCGGTGGCAGACTGGCCGTGACGGTGCGGACCGAGGTGGGAATGGCGCTCAATACCAGTGCGCGCGTGCCCGCCCGCATGGCGGCGGCCTGCTCGGCGGGGGAGCTCAGGACACGCACCGCGACGCCCTCGCCCTCGGGGACCAGCGCCGGGTAACCGGTGACCGTCTGTCCGGCCACTTCGCTGCGCACCGTCGGCTCGACCGTCCCCAGCGAATCCGACGTCCACACGGTCGCGGGGGCACGTTCCGCGCCTGCGGTCGCACGGGCGACGGAGGCCGAAACCTGCTCGGACAGTTGGGTTTTCAACTGGGCGAGGTTCTTCCCGCGTGCCAGCACCTGACCGCTGGCCGCGATCGCGGCGAAGGTCATGCGCAGATGGTCCGGAAGCCCGGTGGGGTCGAGATCGTTCGGTGCGATGGTGACCGAACCGAGCCGCGACAGTTCCCTGGCCAGGCCGATGCGCAGGGGTTCGGCGCGCGGCGTGAGCGCGGCGAGCGCCGCCGCGGCGAAGTCGGGTGCGGGAACGACGGTGCGGCGCAGAGCCTTCGGCAGCGTCTTGATCAACGCGGTGGCCAACTCGTCGCGCATACCGGGTACCAGCCAGTCGAAGCCGACGGCGCGCACATGCGCCAGCTGCTCGACGGGGATCCGCACGGTGACACCGTCATCGTCATTGCCGGGCTCGAATTGATAGGTGAGCGGGAAGCTCAACTCGCCCTGGCGCCAGGCGTCCGGGAAATCGGTCGGGTCGAGCGTCGCCGCGGCGTCATTGACCACGGTATCGGTCGAGAAGTCCAGCAGCGCGGGATCTTTGCGCTTCGTGGCGCGCCACCAGCTGTCGAAGTGGCGCACCGAAACGATATCGGCCGGGATGCGCTTGTCGTAGAACTCGAACAGCACCTCATCGTCGACGAGGATGTCGCGGCGGCGGGCGCGGTGCTCCAAATCGGCGACATCGTCGAGGAGTTCGCGGTTGCGGTGGAAGAATTCGTGCCGGGTCTGCCACTCACCCTGTACGAGGGCATGCCGGATGAACAGCTCACGCGACAGTTCCGGATCGATCCGGCCGTAATCGACGGCACGGCTGACCACCAGCGGTACGCCGTACAGCGTGACCCGCTCGTAGGCGCGCGCCGCTCCGCGCTTGGACGACCAATGCGGTTCGGAGTAGGTGCGTTTCACTAGATCCCCGGCCAGCCGCTCGGCCCACTCCGGCTCCACCCTGGCCGCCATCCGGCCCCAGAGCCGGGACGTCTCGACCAGTTCGGCCGCCATCACCCAGCGGGGTGGCTTCTTCGCCAGCGAGGATCCGGGGAAGATCATGAATTTGGCGTTGCGGGCACCCAGGAATTCGCGGGTTTCGGCCTCGCGGACGCCGATATGGGAGAGCATGCCCGCCAATAGGGCCTGGTGGATGGCGATCGAATCCCATAGTGTGCCATCATCTTCGGCGGCCTGTGGTTTCGGTGCGGCGGTGTTGTCGCGGCCGCGGTTCGCTTTCACGCGAGATGAATCGGACTTGCGCTGTCCACGTTCCGAATCGCGACCATCCGCAGCAGATCGCCCACGGCGCGAACCGCTTTCGCTGTCCGAACCGTCGCCGTTCGCCGACCACCCGAGCCCCCGAGTGATCGTCCGCAGCTGTCCGTGCAGATCCTGCCACTCCCGGATCCGTAGATAGTGCAGGAACTCGTCACGGCACATGCGCCGGAACTGATTGGACGACAGCGACTTCCGCTGTTCGGTCAGGTACTCCCATAACCGCAGGTAGGCCAGGAAATCCGAGCCTTCGACCACGAAGCGGGCATGTTTGGTGTCCGCGGCCTGCTGATGGTCCGCGGGACGTTCGCGCACATCCTGAATGGACAGTGCGGCAACGATGATCAGCACATCGGCGAGCACGCCATTGCGGTGGGCTTCGACCAGCATGCGCGCCATTCGCGGATCCACCGGTATCTGTGCCATTTCGCGGCCGGTAGGCGTAAGTGTCAGTGTGGTGTCCGGCACCTGGTCCGCTCGCCCGGTGCTATCGGTGGCGGCAACCTCTGCCGTCGAATCAGCCTGCTGTCGAGCGGGTTTCGCGGGTACGCGCGGTGCAAGTGCGCCCAATTCCTCCAGGAGCGCGATACCGTCGCGAATAGCCCTGCGGTCCGGCGCCTCCACGAACGGGAACTTCTCGATATCGCCGAGTCCGAGCGCGGTCATCTGCAGGATTACGGCGGCCAGATTGGTCCGCAGGATCTCCGGTTCGGTGAAGGCGGGCCGGGATTCGAAATCTTCCTCGGAATACAGGCGGATGCAGATGCCGTCGGCTACGCGGCCGCAGCGTCCCGCGCGCTGGCGTGCCGATGCCTGCGAGACCTCTTCGATGGGCAGGCGCTGCACCTTGGTGCGCATCGAATAGCGCGAGATGCGCGCGGTGCCGGGATCGACGACGTAGCGGATGCCGGGGACGGTCAGCGAGGTTTCGGCGACATTGGTGGCCAGCACAACTCGTCGCCCCGGATGCGGGGCGAAGACCCGATGCTGCTCGGCCGTGGACAGGCGCGCGTAGAGCGGCAGTATCTCGGTGCGCGGAATCTGTAAGTCGCGCAACGCATCGGCGGCGTCGCGGATCTCGCGTTCGCCGGACAGGAAGACCAGCACGTCACCGTCGCCCTCGGCGAAGAGTTCGCGCACCGCGTCACCGATGGCGTCGACCGGGTCGCGATCCACGATCCGGGTGTCCTCGTCGTCATCATCGGTGGCGACGGGTAGCTCCAGCGATAGCGGCCGGTACCGGATTTCGACCGGATAGGAACGGCCGGATACTTCGACAATCGGTGCGGGAGTGCCCGATTCGTCGGCGAAGTGCCTGGCGAACAATTCCGGATCGATGGTCGCCGAGGTGATGATCACCTTGAGATCCGGTCGGCGCGGCAGCAATTGCTTCAGGTAGCCGAGCAGGAAGTCGATATTGAGGCTGCGTTCGTGCGCCTCGTCGATGATGATCGTGTCGTAGCGGCGCAGCAGCCGGTCGCGCTGGATTTCGGCGAGCAGGATGCCGTCGGTCATCAGCTTGACGAGTGTGCGATCCGAGGCCTGGTCGGTGAAACGCACGGTGTAGCCGACGACATCGCCCAGTTCGGTCCCCAGTTCCTCGGCGATGCGCTCGGCGACCGTACGCGCGGCCAGACGGCGCGGCTGGGTGTGGCCGATGGTGCCGCGGATGCCACGGCCGAGTTCCAGGCAGATCTTCGGAATCTGGGTGGTCTTACCGGATCCGGTCTCACCGGCGACGATGACGACCTGGTTGTCCAGGATCGTCTTGGCGATATCGTCGCGGCGTGCGGAGACCGGTAGCTGCTCTGGATAGCGGATTTCGGGTACCGCGGCGCGGCGGGCCTCGACGCGCTGCTCGGCTGCCGCGATCTCGGCCGTGATGCCGGTGAGATCGCCGCCGCGGGCCCGGTCCAGGTTGCGGCGCAACCGGTGTTCATCGCGGAGGGTTACGGCGGCCAGGCGGGTCCGAAGCTCGCGGAGATTCGCGTCGGCTGTCCTGGTCATTGCGCTCACCAGGGTAGCGAAACCGGCGCGTCTGATCCGAGCCGGGCGTGGGCGTCCGGTGAGGACACAGGCGACGCGGTCGGCGAAATTGTGCGGTCGCACGGGTCGGCTCGCCGCTCGGAGCGGTCCTGATGTGGGAGTATCCGACGATGACAGCCGGTGCCGCCGCACTGTGGATCCGTGCACCGCGCTTCGTCTTTGCGTTGCTCGGTGTCCTGACGCTGGTCTGGACACCGATCCGCAACATCGGCGAGTCCGGGCTATTCGTGGCCGACTTTCACCATCGAATTCGATGTGCTCGGCGTCATAGTGCTGCTGATCGGGGCGATCCGCCCCCCCGCGACCGCCGCTGGCAGGTGATCCGGCTGTCGAACATCCGCGTGGGAGATGAACAAGGGTGGGTCGATGACGTGTTGCAGCGCATCATGCCTATGGTGATGATCGTGGACTGGGAGTCGGCACCGGTCGCGCTCGGCATTTCCGAGCGGCTGATCGCGGGTCGGCTGGTCGTCGCGGTGGTCGCGCTCGGTGCGGCCGTCGGCGCGGACGAGCCGGACAAGCGACGAAGTGACGTGGTTGTCGAGTAGAGGTGGTTGACATGGGCGCGCTATGGCATGGATTCGCCGATATGGGTGCGGTCGAGCGCGATGGCGCGTTCGTGGTCGCACGTGGGGCGGGTGCCTACATCTACGACCAGGCGGGCACCAGGTATCTGGACGCGACGGCCGGACTGTGGTTCACCAATGTCGGGCACGGACGCGCCGAGATCGCGGATGCGGTCGCCGCACAGCTGCGCACGATCGCGCACTATTCGAACTTCGGTGATTTCGCCGAACCCGCCACCCAGGAGTTGGCGGAGAAGTTGGCGAGCATCGCACCGGTACCGGGCAGCAAGATCTTCTTCACCTCCGGCGGCTCGGATTCGGTGGACACGGCGGCCAAGCTCGCTCGCCGCTACTGGCACGAGCTGGGGCGGCCGGACAAGACCATTGTGGTCGGCAGACAGCGCGCGTATCACGGAATGCATGTCGCGGGAACGGCTTTGGCGGGGATCCCGGTCAACCGCGAGGGCTACGGCGAGCTGATGGCCGATGCCCGAACCGTCGAATGGGACGATGCGAAGTCGCTGCTCGCGCTCATCGAGGAGATCGGCGCGGAGCGCATCGCGGCCTTCTTCTGCGAACCCATCATCGGCGCGGGCGGGATCTACCTGCCGCCGGACGGCTACCTCACCGAGGTCCGCCGCATCTGCCGCGATCACGACATCCTCTTCGTCGTCGACGAGGTTGTCACCGGCTTCGGCCGCATCGGCGGATCCTGGTTCGCCGCAACCCGTTTCGAGCTCGAACCCGACCTCATGACCACCGCCAAGGGCCTCACCTCCGGCTACGTCCCCATGGGCGCGGTCTTCATCGCACCCCATATCGCCGATCCCTTCTTCCGCGGCGGCGTCTGGTGGCGCCACGGTTACACCTACGGCGGCCACGCCGGAGCCGCCGCCGCGGCCCTCGCCAACCTTGCCATCGTCGAACGCGAGGGTCTACTAGGCGAGGCGAGGCGCCTGGAATCCACCTTGCACGCCAAACTCGCTCCGCTCGCGGAGCACCCGCGCGTAGCCGAGGTCCGCAGCGGTCTCGGCGCGGTCGCCGCGATCCAGTTCGCCGATCCCGCCGAGGCGCTACCCTTCGTGAAATCCCTACGGGAGCACGGCATCTCAGGACGCGCGGCGGGCCAGGGCGCAATGCAGATCTCGCCGTCGTTCGTGATGACCGACGACCAGGTCGACGAACTCGTCGAGGGATTCACCCGTGCGCTGGGCTGAGCCCTCGCGACACTAGTAGATCTTGGCCATCACATGCTTGACGCGGGTGTAGTCCTCCAGCCCGTACATCGACAGGTCCTTACCGTGTCCGGACGACTTGAACCCGCCGTGTGGCATCTCGGCGATCAGTGCGGTGTGGGTGTTGATCCACACACAGCCGAAGTCGAGCGCGGCCGATACGCGCAGCGCCCTCGACACATCCTTGGTCCACAACGAGGACGCAAGCCCGTATTCGACGCCATTGGCCCATCGGATCGCGTCGTCTTCGTCGGTGAACGACTGCACGGTGATCACCGGGCCGAAGATCTCGTGCCGGCTCAGCCGATCATGCTGGAGCAGCCCGCCGATGACCGTCGGCTCGACGTAATACCCGCGGTCGCCCTGCCGGTGCCCGCCCACCACGACCGAAGCGTGATCGGGCACATCATCGAGGAAGCCGAGCACCCGCTGTAGCTGGTCGGCGTTATTGACCGGTGGT